>JBKDZQ010000167.1:0-7281 GCA_047971325.1 Parahaliea sp. | reverse complement strand
AGGTGGGCATCGATACGGAATCTTTTGATGTGGCGCTGAAAAACTCGCTGCGCCAGGCACCGGATGTGATCATGATTGGCGAAGTGCGTTCGGCCGAGACCATGCAGCAGGCGCTGGCCTTTGCCGAAACCGGGCACCTTTGCCTGTGCACCCTGCACGCCAATAACAGTAACCAGGCCCTGGACCGCATCCAGAGTTTCTTTCCCTCGGAACTGCATGCCCAGACCTGGATGGACCTGTCGCTGAACCTGCGTTCCATCGTCGCCCAGCAACTGGTACCGCACAAAAGTGGCAAGGGGCGCACACCGGTGGTGGAAATCCTGCTCAACACGCCGTTGGTGCAGGACTATATCCGCAAGGGCGAGATTCACCTGATCAAGGAGGTGATGACCCGCTCCACCGAACTTGGCATGCAGACCTTCGACCAGGCCCTGTTCGAGGCCTACAAGGAACAGCGCATCTCCAGCGACGACGCCGTGCGCTATGCCGACTCCTCCAACGATGTGCGCCTGATGATCAAAATGCACGAGCGGGGCCAGATGGCCTTCAGTGGCGACCCTTCCGGGCTTTCCTACGATGATGGCTGGGAGCGCAGGGGTGGCTATTGAGCCGCCCTACAGCACACCCTGCTCCGCCAGCCAGGTTCTCAGAATCAGCTCCGCCGCCAGGCTGTCCACTGGCCGGGTCTTGTAATCGCCCCGGTGCCCCAGCTCGCGCTGCCGGGCTTTGGCCTCGAAGCTCGACAGGCGCTCGTCGGCCATCGCCACCGGCAGGCCCAGGCGCCCGTGCAGGCGGCGGGCGAACCTGTCCGCCCGCTGGCCGAGTTCGCTCTGGCTACCGTCCATGTTCAGCGGCTGGCCCACCACCAGTACATCCGGCTGCCATTCACTGACCAGCGCCTCGACGCGCTGCCAGTTGGGCACCCCGTCCCGGGCGGAGAGCACCACCAGTGGCCGGGTGGTGCCCAGCAGGCAGTTGCCGGTGGCGACGCCGATCTGGCGCAGGCCGAAGTCGAAGGCCAGGGCGGTCTGTGGTGGTTTGCGGGGCAAGATACGGGCCGTGATGCGGTGAATCAGATGCTCAGGCGTGGCCGGCCTGGTTGGAAATCAGGTTCATGTCGATGCCGAGCTTGGCCGCCGCCGCCGCGAGCCGGCACTGGTAGGGCGTGGTGAAGATGATCTCGCTGCTCGCCGGGAGGGTGAGCCAGCTGTTGCTGGCCAGCTCCGCCTCCAGCTGCCCCGCGGACCAGCCGGCATAGCCCAGGGCGATCAGGTATTCTCGCGGTCCGTGCCCTTTGGCGATGGCGCGCAGGATGTCACGGGAGGTGGTCAGGGAGATGCCGTCGGTGATTTTCAGCGAGGCCTCCCACTGGCTGGCGGGGTCACGGTGCAGGACAAAACCGTGATCCAGTTGTACCGGGCCGCCGGCCATCACCGGGCTTTCGCTGAAGTCGTCCACGGTGTCGATGTCCAGATGCTCGAAGATCTCCGCCAGGCTCAGGTCCAGAGGGCGGTTCAGCACGATGCCCATGGCCCCGCTTTCACCGTGCTCGCAAATGTAGGTGATACTGTGGGAGAAAATACCCTCGGTGATCGAGGGCATGGCCAACAGGAAGTGGTCGCGCAGGCTGTCGCCGCTGCGCAAGGTGTTGGCACTGTGTGACATGGTCATGATCCGATATGCGAACCTCGACGGTGAACCGGGATGGTTATAAAGATGGCATTTCTAGGAGCCTGTCGGACTTAAGCGTTCGTAGCGAGGGAAAGTCCGGTTTGAGTCCTTTTTGGCGCAATTTTGAGGCGAATAGTGGATCTATTTAACGAGAAATTGCGCCAAAAAGGGCCAAATCCGGCTTTGCCGCAGCAGAACAGTCTTAAGTTCGACAGGCTCCTAGCCAGAGCTTAGCCGATTTTCCTGAAATTGCCACGTGCGAATGATCTCCAGCTTGTCGGTGGTGGCGCGCAGCTCCGGCGGAAAAGGCGCGTAGGGCGCTGCCATGCGCACGATCTTGATCGCCGCCTCGTCGAGCAGGGCGTAGCCGGAAGAGGATAGCACACGCACGTTGTCCAGCCGCCCGCTGTTATCGATCACCACCAGCAGCCGCAGGTTGCCGTAGATGCCGTAGCGCACCGACGCCTCCGGGTAGTACTTGTTGCCCACGGCCTCCACCCGCTTGCGCCAGCTGGCCAGGTAGGCGGCGTCGGTGGCTTCGCGGGCGGACACCGAGGTGAGCCGGCGTATCCGGGGCAGGCTGGAGTAGGCTTCCGACTGGGCATCCAGGGCCGCTTCCAGGCTCGCCAGCTGATGACTGAGCTGATCCGCTTCCGGGCTGATGCCGAGCAGGGAGGCCTCCTTTTGCCCGGGAGGCGTTTTGTCCCGAAACTGGCGCTGGTCGGCCTGGGCGCTGGTGGTGATCGCGCGTTGCTTGAGTGAGCGCCCACTGAGCCGCTGAGCCTCTGGACGTATAGGGGGCAGGGCCATTGCTGCCGGGGCGGCCTGGCCTCCGGCCTGTTCGAGCCGGGCCTGGTTACCACTGCCCTGCTGGCTGTTCTGGGCCAGGTGGGTGGCCCGGTCCGGGGCTGGCTGGCTGGGCTGGAGGACCAGGGTGACGTCGAGCTGGGGATAATCGCGCCGCTCGGCAACGCCGGCCTCGAAGGAAAAGCCGAGCAAAACCGTATGCAGGCCGAGCGCCAGGGTCAACGCCAGCTTTATCGGCCTGTCCGAAAAATACTTCCCCGCGACCTGCGTCCCCAGCGTGTTATCCCCGTTTTATTGCCCCCTCTATACAATCCATCAGTTGGCTGCCGATGTCCAGATCACACTGGTCGTTAAGTTCACGAACACAGGTTGGGCTGGTGACATTGATCTCCGTGAGGTAGTCGCCGATCACATCCAGGCCCACAAACAGCAGGCCCCGTTCGCGCAGGGCCGGGCCAACCTCGGCGGCGATCCAGCGATCCCGCTCGCTCAGTGGCTGGGCCCGGCCGGTGCCGCCGGCAGCGAGGTTGCCGCGGGTTTCACCCACCGAGGGGATACGCGCCAGGGCGTAGGGCACGGGTTCGCCATCGACCATCAGGATGCGCTTGTCGCCATCGACAATCTCCGGCAGGTAGCGTTGGGCCATGATGGTAGCGCGGCCGTGGTCGGTGAGGGTTTCGATAATCACACTGAGGTTGGGGTCGTCGGGCTTGACCCGGAAGATGGAACTGCCCCCCATGCCATCCAGGGGCTTGAAGATGACGTCACCGTGTTCGCGATGGAAGGCCCGCAGGCGCGCGGCATCGCCACTGACCAGTACCGGCGGGCAGCACTGGGGAAACTGGGTGGCGAACACCTTTTCGTTGCAGTCGCGCAGGCTGGCGCAGCGGTTGACCACCAGCGTGCCCTCGCATTCCGCCGCCTCCAGGATGTAGGTGTTGTAGATGTACTCGTTGTCGAAAGGCGGATCCTTGCGCATCAGGATCACGTCCAGGTCCGCCAGTGGTCTGTCCTGATAGTCGTCCAGCCGGTACCAGGCGTCCGGGTCATGAAACACCGTCAGCGGTGCCATGCGCGCCCGGCCGCGGCCCTGGTCCAGGTAGAGATCGCCCGGTTCCATGTAGTACAGGTGCCAGTCGCGGGCCTGGGCGGCCCACAGCAGGGCGAGGGTGGTGTCTTTCTTGTACTTGATGGTGGCGATGGGGTCCATCACCACGCCGATCTTGATATTCATGGTTCCGACTCCGTGAGCGTGTGACTGGGAGCAACGCTACGCAAAGCGTGTGACTGGTGCAAGCGCACTCAGTTTTCGGCCCTGTGCAAGGCCATGTCGCCCCAGTGGGATTGCACGATGGCGAGGGCCGCGAGGGGGGCCGTCTCGGTACGCAGCACCCGTGGGCCGAGGGTCAGGGCGGTAAAGCCCGCCGCCAGACAGAGGTCGATTTCCGTTTCGCTGAGCCCGCCCTCAGGGCCCACCGCCAGCGCCACGCTGGCCGGTGCCCCACTGCCGCCGGCGGGGGTGGCGCGATGGTGCAGCACATAGCGCCGCTCGGCCCGGCAGTCCCGCGCCCAGTCCGCCAGCGGTCGCGGGTCTGACAGCGCCGGCAGGCGCGCGCGGCCGCACTGCTCGCAGGCGCTGACCATCACCTGCTGCCAGTGCTGCTGCTTTTTTTGCGCGCGTTCAGCCCGCAGCCTGACCTCCGTGCGCTCGGTCAGCAGCGGCACCACCGAGGCCACGCCCAGCTCCGTCGCCTTCTGCAGCACCCAGTCCATGCGCTCGCCACGGGAAATGCCGATACCCAGTTCAATGGCCAGCGGCGATTCCGCGGCATTTGGCAGGCGCTCGCCCAGTCGCACCACAACCGCGTGCCTCGCGGCGGCGGTAAGGGTGGCGGCAAACTCGTTGCCGACGCCATCAAACAGGGCAAGGGCCGCGCCGTTGCCCAGGCGCAGCACTCGCACCAAGTGCGCGCTGGGGCCTGGCTCCAATGTCAGCTCGGCTCCCGCTGCGAGCGCCTGTGGGGTGTGGATGCGCGGGACTCGCATGCCTCACAGCCCGAGATTGTGGTGGATCTGGCGGGTCGGTTCCACCTGGTTCATGGTATAAAAATGAATGCCTGGTGCCCCCGATGCCAGCAGGGTCTGGCACAGCTGGCTGACCACCTCGATACCGAACTTGCGGATACTGTCCTGGTCGGCGCCATAGCTATCGATGCGCTGGCAGATCCAGCGCGGGATCTCTGCCCCGCAGTTGCGGGAAAAGCGCGCCAGGTTGGCGAAGTTGGTGATGGGCATGATGCCGGCATAGACCGGCTTGTCGATGCCGGCGGCGGCGCACTGGTCGAGGAAGTAGAAGTAGGACTCGACATTGTAGAAATACTGGGTGATGGCGCTGTCGGCGCCGGCATCCAGCTTGCCCTTGAGGTAGCGTATGTCGGCGTCGTAGCTGTCGGCCTGTGGGTGGATTTCCGGGTAGGCTGCCACCTCGATGTGGAAGTGATCTCCGGTTTTCTCCCGCACGAAGGCAACCAGTTCATTCGCATATACCAGTTGTGCAAGCCCTCCCATGCCCGAGGGAATGTCCCCGCGCAGGGCCACCAGCCGGGTGATGCCCGCCTCGCGATAGCGGGCCAGCAGTTGTTCGATGGTGTCGGTGTCGTCACCACCAAAGCTCAGGTGAGGCGCGGCGTCTATTCCGGTTTGTTGCAGGGCGGTGACCAGGCCAGCGGTGTTGTCCCGGGTAGAGCCACCGGCACCGTAGGTCACCGAGAAGAAGTCGGGTTTGAGAGCTTGCAGGGCCGGCGTGGTTTCTTCGAGCAGTCTGGCTTTACCCTCTCGTGTTTTTGGAGGGAAATACTCGAAACTGATTCTGGGTTTTGGTTGTGTCATGTCCTGTGACTCTTCAGTATTTGTAACTATCGGGCTTGTAGGGCCCATCCACCTTCACATTGATGTAGTGCGCCTGCTCGGCCGTCAGCCGCGTCATCACCCCGCCAAAGCCGCGCACCATGTGCGCCGCCACCTCCTCGTCCAGCTTCTTTGGCAATACTTCCACCTTCAGCGCCGCTTCCTTCATGTGCGGTTCCAGATCGGCGAAGCGGCGCTCGAACAGATAGATCTGCGCCAGCACCTGGTTGGAGAAGGAGCCGTCCATCACCCGGCTCGGGTGACCGGTGGCATTGCCCAGGTTCACCAGCCGGCCCTCCGACAGCAGGATCAGGTGGTCGTTGCTGGCCCGGTCGCGGTAGACCTTGTGCACCTGTGGTTTCACCTGCTCCCAGTCCCACTCGCGACGCATGAAGGCGGTGTCGATCTCGTTGTCGAAGTGGCCGATGTTGCACACCACCGCGCCGTTTTTCAGTGCCCTGAGCATGTTCGCGTCGCAGACATTGTAGTTGCCGGTGGTGGTGACCAGCAGGTCGATGTGCTGCAAGAGGCTGCGGTTGATACAGCCTACGCTGCCGTCGTTCACCCCCTCGAGATAGGGCGAGACCACCTCGAAGCCGTCCATGCAGGCCTGCATGGCGCAGATCGGATCGATTTCGGTGACGCGCACGATCATGCCCTCCTGGCGCAGGGACTGGGCGGAGCCCTTGCCCACATCGCCATAGCCGATCACCAGCGCCTTCTTGCCGGCCAGCAGGTGGTCCGTGCCGCGTTTGATGGCGTCATTGAGGCTGTGACGGCAGCCGTATTTGTTGTCGTTCTTGGATTTGGTGACAGCGTCATTCACATTCACCGCTGGCACTTTCAGTGCGCCCTTTTCCAGCATCTCCTGCAGGCGGTGTACGCCGGTGGTGGTTTCCTCGGTGATGCCGTGAATGCGCTCGAGCATGGCGGGATACTTGTCGTGCAGCATGGCGGTGAGGTCGCCGCCGTCATCGAGCACCATGTTGGCATCCCAGGGCTTGCCGTCCTTGAGAATGGTCTGCTCGATGCACCATTCGTACTCGGCCTCGGTTTCGCCCTTCCAGGCGAACACCGGGACGCCGGCGGCGGCGATGGCGGCGGCGGCGTGGTCCTGGGTGGAGAAAATGTTGCAGGAGGACCAGCGCACTTGCGCGCCGAGTTCAAGCAGGGTCTCGATGAGCACGCCGGTCTGGATGGTCATGTGGATGCAGCCGAGAATTTTCGCGCCAGCGAGGGGTTTGCTGTCGCGGTATTTCGCGCGCATGGCCATCAGGGCGGGCATTTCGCCCTCGGCGATGTCGAGTTCGCGGCGGCCCCAGGCGGCGAGGGAGATGTCCGCCACTTTGTAGTCCTGTGCGTTGTCGCGCTGTGCTGCTGTGCTCATGCTTGGGTCCTCGTTGGGCGTGGTTTCAGGCCCGTGTTGTCAGTTGGTAGGGTGCGTAATTCTCTGGTGCTTCGATTCTGGTGCTTTGATTCAAGTCCGGACCCCGGCGACGGGGAGGCCCGCTCAGGACACGCCGTGAATACGCACCCGACAAGGCGGGGGTGGGCACTCCATGTAGGCTCGCGCTCGACATCCCTGTCTCGCACGGTCCTGAACGGGCCTCCCCGTCGCCGGGCTTCTCGGGGGTAACTGAATCCATCGGTAGCGAACTGTTGTTTTAGTGACATGAATTCAGATTGTGCTCCTTATCAGGGCCACAATTGCCACAAGCCTCCCGGGACCGTGCGCGACAGGGATGTCGCGCTCGAGCCCCCATGGAAGGGTTTACGGCGTGTCCCGGGAGGCTTGTGGCAATTGTGGCCCGGTACTACGAAGCACCTCTTCGACCTGTATTCACAAGCGATTAAAAAAACGCAAGCCGACTATTACAGCGCCGCCTTCAGCGCCTC
>JBKDZQ010000166.1:0-5542 GCA_047971325.1 Parahaliea sp. | reverse complement strand
CCTGCAGCAGGTCCACCTCGTAGGGAATGAAGCCGCCCTCGGGGCCGACGGCCAGCAGCAGCGGAGTGGCGGTGGTAGTGGGTGCCGCCGGCGCCCCCGGCGAGGGATGGGCCAGCAGGCCCCGGCGGCCCGCCAGTAGGGTGGGCAGGCGGTCTTCCACGAAGGGTTTGAAGCGGCGCTCCAGGCTGAGGCGGGGCAGAATGGTGTCGCGGGCCTGTTCCAGGCCCTGCAGGAAGTAGTCCCGCAGGGTGTGTTCTGCCAGCACCGGGCTCTGCCAGTAGCTTTTTTCCACCCGGAAGCTGTTGCACAGGATCAGTTCCGGCACCCCGAACTCGGCGACGCTGCGCAGGATGCGCCGCAGCATCTTGGGGCGGGGCAGGGCGACCAGTAGTATCACCGGCAGCTTTTCCGGGGGTGGAGAGTCCAGCTGGAAGGTGATGGTGGCGCTGTGGCTGTCGCTGTCGAGGCTGGCGATGCGGCCCGCGCCCATCAGCCCGCCCAGTTCCCCCACCCGCAGGCTGTCGCCGACCCGGGCGCGATGCACCTTCAGCAGATGTTGCAGGCGGCGCCCCTTGATGCGAATTTGGTCACTGCCGCTGCGGTCCTGTTCGGTGAACAGCAGCAGGTTCACGGGCCGCTCATCCGGCCCACAGGTCGTATTCGTCGGCGGCGGTGACTTCGGCTTCCACGAAGTCGCCGGGGCTGAGGTCGGTGATGCCGTCCAGGTAGACCTTGCCGTCGATTTCCGGGGCGTCGGCGCTGGTGCGACCGACGGCGCCCTCGGCGTCCACCTCGTCGATGAGTATCTCGATGGTCTGGCCGATTCTGGCCTGCAGCTTGTCGGCGCTGATCTGCTGCTGCAGCTCCAAGAAGCGTTCCCAGCGCTCCTGCTTGAGTTCCTCCGGCACCGGGTCCGGCAGGTCATTGGCGGCGGCGCCGCGCACCGGCGAATACTGGAAGCAGCCGACGCGGTCCAGTTGCGCCTCGCGCAGGAAGTCCAGCAGGGTGTCGAAGTCCTGGTCGGTTTCGCCGGGGAAGCCGACGATGAAGGTGCTGCGCAGGGTCAGCCCGGGGCAGATCCCGCGCCACTTGCGAATGCGGTCCAGCACCTTTTCCGCGGCGGCGGGGCGCTTCATGCGCTTGAGCACCTCCGGGCTGCCGTGTTGGAAGGGGATGTCCAGGTAGGGCAGGATTTTGCCCTCGGCCATCAGGGGAATGATGTTATCCACGTGGGGGTAGGGGTAGACATAGTGCAGGCGCACCCAGATGCCGAATTCGCCCAGGGCCTCGCACAGTTCCTGCATGCGGGTCTTCAGCGGCCGGCCGTTCCAGAAGCCGGTGCGGTATTTCAGGTCCACGCCGTAGGCGCTGGTGTCCTGGGAGATCACCAGCAGTTCGCGCACGCCGGCTTTCACCAGGCGCTCCGCCTCGTCCATGACCTGGCCGATGGGCCGGCTCACCAGGTCGCCGCGCATGCTGGGGATGATGCAGAAGCTGCAGCGGTGGTTGCAGCCCTCGGAGATCTTCAGGTAGGCGTAGTGGCGCGGGGTCAGCCTGACGCCCTGGGGCGGCACCAAATCGACATAGGGGTCGTGCACCGGGGTGTGGGGCACGTACTGGTGCACCGCGCCCACCACCTCCTCGTAGGCGGCGGGGCCGGTCACCGACAGCACCTTGGGGTGCAGCTCGCGGATGGTGGCGGCGTCATCGCCCTTGCCCATGCAGCCGGTGACGATCACCCGGCCGTTCTCGCTCAGGGCCTCGCCGATGGCGTCCAGCGACTCCTTCTTGGCGCTGTCGATGAACCCGCAGGTGTTCACCACCACCAGTTCGGCGTCCTCGTAGGTGGGGACGATCTGGTAGCCGTCCAGCCGGAGCTGGGTGAGGATGCGCTCGGAGTCCACCAGCGCCTTGGGGCAGCCGAGGCTGACAAAACCGACCTTGTTGCTGGACATGGGTGAAACCTGCGGGCTTGACAAAAATGGGCGCATATTATAGCGGCCGGGGCCGGGCCTGTCTCCAGCTGTGGATGAAACATGGCGGAGGGTGAAGAACGCCGGCTGTGCTGATCCGGGTCTGGCGCCCGCAGGGGCGAGTCCGGAGTTTGCAGCTTCATCAGGCCGGGTCTACTTTGCTTATACAGGTATCCTGAATGCGGGTATTCAGGATGGCAGCCGCGGAGAGATGGTATGGCATCCTCATCCACAGACACGGGTATCCTGCGGGAAACCTACAACGATCACATTGTGCGCCTGTTCCTGCTGGCGGCCGCGTTCTGGGGCGTGGTGGGTGCCGCACTCGGCGTGCTGGCCGCGGCGCAACTCGCCTGGCCGGTGTTCAACTTCGAGACCTCCTGGCTGACCTTCAGCCGCATTCGCCCCAACCATACCTTTGCGATCATCTTCGCCTTTGGCGGCTCCGCACTCATGGGCACCTGCTATTACGTGGCCCAGCGCACCGGCCACACCCGCCTGGCTTTTGGCAAGCTGGCCGCCTTTACGTTCTGGGGCTGGCAGGCGGTCATCTTCCTGTCCCTGGCGACCATTCCCTTCGGTATCACCCAAAGCAAGGAGTACGCCGAACCGGAGTGGCCGATTGATATCCTGATCGCGGTGGTGTGGATTTCCTTCGGGGTGGTGTTTTTTGCCACGCTGGCCCGCCGGCGGATCCGGCATGTCTATGTGGCCAACTGGTACTACGGGGCCTTCATCGTCGCGGTCGCGCTGCTGCATGTGGTCAACAACATCGCCGTGCCGGTGTCGCTGACCAAGTCCTACCCGGTGTACTCGGGCGCGGTCGATGCCATGGTGCAGTGGTGGTATGGCCACAACGCGGTGGCCTTTTTCCTGACGGCGGGCTTTCTGGGCATGATGTACTACTTCGTGCCGCGCCAGGCCCAGCAGCCGCTGTGGAGCTACCGTTTTTCCATCGTCAACTTCTGGGCGTTGATCTCGGTCTACATGTGGGCCGGGGCGCATCACCTGATGTACACCTCGCTGCCGGACTGGGTGCAGTCGGTGGGCATGGTGTTCTCCATCATCCTGCTGATGCCAAGCTGGGGCTCGGCCGCCAACGGTTTGCTGACCTTCAATGGCTCCTGGCACCTGTTGAAAACCGACCCGGCGGCCAAGTTCATGGTGGTGTCGCTGGTGTTCTACGCGGCCTCCACCTTCGAGGGTTCGATGCTCGCCATCAAGTCCGCCAATGCCCTCAGCCACTACACCGACTGGACCGTGGCTCATGTCCATTCCGGCGCCATCGGCTGGGTGGCCATGATCACCATCGGCTCGGTCTACGCCATGGCGCCGCGGGCCCTGGGGCGGCCGATGCACTCGGTCGCGGCCATGAACCTGCATTTCTGGCTGCACACGGTGGGGCTGCTGCTCTATGTCGCCGCCATGTGGACCTCGGGCATCACCGCAGGGAAAATGTGGTTCGCCACCGATGCCGAAGGCCAGCTGGTCTACAGCTTCATCGATAGCCTGCGCGCCATGCACCCCTACTACATCATCCGTTTCCTTGGCGGCACCTTGGTGATGAGCGGCATGATCGTGATGGCCTGGAACCTGTGGCACACCGCTGCCGGGGCCCGGGCGCACCTGATCAACCCGATTCCTGTGCCGGTGCCGGAACCGGAGCCCGGGCGGCTGTCGCCCGTGCAAACGGCGGGGAGCTACTGATGGACCTCTACAAGTACATTGCCAAAGTCGAGAAAAACCTGGGCCTGTTCGGCCTGCTGATGGCGGTTTTTCTCACTTTCGGCGGGCTGGCGGAGATTGTGCCGCTGTTCTACCAGGCCAGCACCGTGGAACCTTCCCCCGGTGTCGAGCCCTACCCGGCGCTGGAACTGGCGGGGCGCGACATCTACGTGAGCGAGGGCTGCTACGCCTGCCATTCCCAGCAGATTCGCCGCCTGCGGGCGGAAGTGCAGCGCTACGGGCCCTTCTCGCTGGCAGGGGAGTCGGTGTACGACCGGCCCTTCCAGTGGGGCAGCAAGCGCACCGGTCCCGATCTTGCGCGGATTGGTGGCAAGTACAGCGACGAGTGGCAGCGGCAGCATCTGATCGACCCGCGTTCGCTGGTACCTGATTCCAATATGCCGGCCTACCCCTGGCTGGCGAAAAAACCGATTGACGCCCAGGACATCATCGCCCGCATGCAGGTGCTCAGGTTCCTGGGTGATCCCTACAGCGACGAACAGATCGCCCAGGCCCCCGCGGCCCTGCAGGGCAAAACCGAACTGGATGCGCTGGTGGCTTACCTGCAGAAGCTGGGCACCACCCGCAGCGCCTTTGGGCATGGCACGGGTGCGGACTCATGAGCGCGTTTTGGGGCAATCTGATCGGGGTTTTCATTCTGGTATTGATGGTCCTGTTCGTTGGCGTCTGGATCTGGGCCTGGCGCCCGCGACATAGCCCGACATTTCACTACATGTCGCGCATACCCATGGGGGAGCGTGTGGCTCCTGCGGCCGAGGAGGATGGCAGGTCATGAGCAGTTTCTGGAGTGGCTGGGTGATTTTCTTCGTGCTACTTAACTGGGGCTTGGTAACCCTGCTGTTCGTGGTGGCCAACCGAGCCAGAATTCCCACCGCCGAAGACGGCACCAGCGGGCACATATGGGCGCACGGGGTCATTCGTGAAGGGGTGCGGGACCTGCCCCTGTGGTGGAAGGTGATGTCCATCCTCAGCCTGGCCTTTGCCGTGGTCTACCTGTATTTCTACCCCGGCTTTGGCAATCATCCCGGTTCGCTGGGCTGGAGCGCGCAGCAGGAAGTGGAGCAGCGCTTGCAGGCCAACGAGCAGCAGCGTGCGGGAATGCTGGAGCGGGTGCGCAGCCAGCCGGTGGCCAGCCTGGCGCAACAGGCCGATGTCGTGCATGCCGGTGGCGTGCTGTACGCGGACAACTGCGCCGCCTGCCATGGTCCCGAGGGTGGCGGCAATCCGCTGGTGGGGGCGCCATCGCTGATCGACGCCAGCTGGCTGTTCGGTGACGGTGAGCAGATTCGCCAGAGCATCGCCAACGGGCGCGTGGGCGTGATGCCGGCCATGTCGCAGCTGAGCGAGTCCCAGGCGCGCGAGCTGGCGGAATATGTCTATACCCTCAACGGACGCGAATCACCCAATGACCACGTGGTGGCCGAGGGGCAGGCCCTGTTCGGCATGTACTGCGCGGCCTGCCATGGACAGGACGGCAGCGGTAATCACGCCATCGGCGCGCCCGACCTCACCGATCACGCCTGGATCTACGGCGGGGGCACGGACACGATTTTTGCCACCATTACTCATGGTCGCCAGGGGGAGATGCCCGCCTGGAAGGGGCGTCTGAGCGCAACCGACATCACCATGCTGATGGCCTGGATAGAAGCCTCTGCGGTGCCCTCCAATGCCGCTGTCAACTAGACAGTGTCGTCACAAGAATTTTAGCCATAACACCAGGCAACGAATCTGGATGGCGGCGAGAAATGATTGGGCATTCTTCGCATAGCGTGTTGCTATCCCCTCCAACCCTTCAGGTGCAGAAAGGCATTTTCAACCCAATG
>JBKDZQ010000165.1:0-2624 GCA_047971325.1 Parahaliea sp. | reverse complement strand
ACGCCTTTGAGCGCGATCACCAGGCTGTCCACCGAGATCTCGCGAATGAGTCGCTGCATGCTGCGATCGTCCAGCGCCGCCAGGTCGTCGAACACGAACATCAGCTCCGCCACCCGGTTGCCCAGCTCCTCATTCTGCTGCTTGAGACTGCCCAGCAGCTCCTCTTCCAGTTCGTCATCCATGCGGTTGAGAATGGCCGCGGCGCTGGTCTTGCCGTCCACCGGCCGCGCCGGGGAGGATTGTTTCTTGCCGAGCTGACGCTCCAGGATCGCGTCCAGTTCCTGCATCGCGCTCGGTTCCAGTTGTTCCAGCCGGGCAATGCGATAGATCACCTGGCTGCGCAGCTCCGTCGGCAGCTTGCGCAGCACCTGGGCGGCGTGGTCATCGTCCAGCGACACCAGCACGGTGGCGATGATCTGCGGGTGTTCGTCCTGGATCAGCTCGGTAACGGCACTGGACTCCATCCAGCGCAGGGCGTCCAGCCCCGAATTGGAAGCGTCCCCGGGCATGAACTTGGACAGCATCGACTTGGCGCGGCTCTCCCCCAGGGCGTGGGTGAGCACCCGCCGGGTAAAGTCCGGCGCCCCCAGGCCCAGGGGATTCAGGCGGGTGATGCGTTTCTTGAAATCTGTCATCACCCCCTCGACCTGCTCGTTGGTCAGAGACGACAGGGAATTCATCGCCTCGCCGATGAGCTGCACTTCCCTGGGCTCCAGATGCTTCATCACCGCGGTAGCCGATTCCTCGCCCACCCCCAGCAGGAACACCGCCGCGCGCTGGGGGCCGCTCAGACCGGACGCTACATTTGCATCAGCCATTTTCCGCTATCCACTGTTTCATTACATGCGCCGCCCGCCGCGGCTCCTCATCCACCACAATCCTAGCTTCCTCGAAGCTGGTGCGGTAGCCCTCGTGACCAATCGACAGGCGCTCTCCCCCCAGCGTCACCTGGTCGTCCTCCAGCTCACCGGTACCACCACCGGCCCGGCCCGCGGGCAGCGCCTTGCCGCCGCCGGCCGCCTTGCCCGGCAGGGCCGGCGGCGCCGTGGTGGAGAAGCGAATCAGCGGGCGCAGCACGAACAGCACCAGCAGCAGTGAACCCAGCACCACCGCCAGCCAGCGCGCCAGCACCCACACCCAGTCCTGCTCCAGAATGGAGGGGCCTTCCACCGCCTCGGGCTCCGGCAGTGGCACAAAGGAGGCGTTGATCACGCTGACGGTATCGCCGCGCCCGGCATTGAAGCCGATGGCATCCCGGGCCAGCCGGGTGATTTCATCGATCCGCTCGGCGGACAGGGGCACCCGCTCGACCGTGCCGTCTTCGGCGGCCTGGTCGACATAGTCCACCACCAGCGCCACCGACAGCTTGCGAATGGTACCGGGGGTTTCGCGGATGTGGCTGATGGTCTTGTCCACCTCGTAGTTGCGCACCTGGCTGCGGTTACTGTCCAGCGGCTGGCCCAGGCCTGCATCGCCGGTGCCGGCGGCGTCCGCCACCTCCACCTCGGTAACCTCGGTCTGGGTGGGCGGCTGGTTGGACAGGGTGCCCGGCACCCCGCCCAGGCGGCCATTGCCGGCACTGCTCAACGATTCCGTGGTCTGCTCGCTGCGTATCACGGTTTCCGGTGAAAACTGCTCGCTGGTACGTTCCACTCGGGTGAAATCAATATCCGCGGTTACCTGGGCCCGCACCGCGCCCACGCCCAGGAAGGGCTCCAGAATATCGGTGATGCGATTGCCGAAGCGCTGCTCCAGCAGCTCGGCGTAGCGGAACTGTTCCTGGGTGTAGCCCAGTTCGTTCTGTTTGTCCTGTCCCGACAGCAGTTGCCCGCGCTGGTCGACCACCGCCACCCGGTCGGAAGACAGATCCGGCACGCTGGAAGACACCAGGTTGACCACCCCCGCCAGCTGGCGCGGCGACAGCACCTGCCCGTCGTAGAGATGCAGCACCACCGATGCCGCCGGCATGTCGCGCTTTCTGAGGAAGGCGGAAGGCCGCGCCACCGCCAGGTGGACGCGGGCACTGCGCACGCCCTCAAGGGCACTGATGGTCTGCGCCAGCTCGCTCTCCAGGGCGCGATTGAAACGGGCGCGCTCCATGAAGCTGCTGAGGCCAATCTCCTGTTCCTGATACAGGTTCTTGAAACCGCTGCCACCGTCGCCCGGCAGGCCCTCGCTGGCCAGCAGCAGACGCGCCTGCTGCACCTGGCCGGCGGGAATGGCGAGCATGCCGGTGCCGGCATTGAGGCGATAGGCGATGCCGCCAGTTTCCAGGGCGGCAATGGCGCGATTGGTATCCTCGGCCCCCAGTGGCGCGAACAGTGGCTTGTAATCCGGTGTGTTGGCCCACTGGACCATGCCCACCCCGAGCGCAATGCTGGCGGCAATGCCCAGCAGCAGCGCCATCTGCCTCGCCACTGGCTGCGCGCTGAACGCCGCCAGGCTGCGACTCACATTCTGGTCCATGATTGCCACGCTCAGGCCCTGCCCCTTGTCCGATAGCTACGGCTGCGATGAAAGCACGTCATACCTGCATCCGCATGATTTCCTGGTAAGCGTTCAGCAGTTTGTTGCGCACCTCGGTCAATGCCTGGAACTCCAGGCTGGCGCGCTGGGCGTTAACC
>JBKDZQ010000164.1:0-3708 GCA_047971325.1 Parahaliea sp. | reverse complement strand
TGCGCGGGGCACTGCTGGGCCTGCTGCTGGTCGCCATACCGGCCGGAGCCGCCAGCTGGTGGCCCGGTGGCTGCGCGCAGGACGCCGCCACCGGGCAGGCGCGTTACACTGTGGTGATTATCATCGACGATATTGGCAACCGGCTCGACCACGGTCGCGCGGCGGTGACGCTGTCGGGGGCACTCAATGTCGCAGTGCTGCCCCACACACCCTACGGCCCGCGCCTGGCCAGGCTGGCCCACCGGCGCGGCAAGGAAGTGCTGCTGCACCAGCCGAAGAGCAATCTGTGACACGAGCCCCTCGGTCGTGGGGCCCTCACCCCGGCGCAATCGCAGCGGGAGTTCAGCCGCACCCTGGACGCCTCCCTGGCCAGCATCCCCTACGTCCAGGGACTGAATAACCACATGGGTTCTGAACTCACCCGGCACCGCCAGCAGATGCGCTGGCTGATGGAGGAGCTACAGCGGCGCGAGCTGTACTTCGTGGACTCGCGCACCAGCGCCGGTACCGTGGCGGCCTTCGTCGCCAGCGAAACCCGGGTGCCCCACCTGTCGCGCCAGGTGTTTCTCGACAACCAGCGCTCCCGCACTGCCATCGCCGAGCGTTTCGAGCATTTGCTCCACCTGGCGCGACAGCAAGGCATGGCGGTGGCCATCGGCCATCCCTATCCCGAAACCATTGCCTACCTGGAAGAAGTGCTTCCCGGCCTCGGCGCCCGCGGCTTCCGGCTGGCGCGGGTGTCGGAGGTGCTGGCGACCTACGGTGGTCCCTCTGACTGAACCAGGCCCCGTCCACAGGGGCTTGCGTATTTGCCGCCGGGACAACGCAGGGTGCAATCCACAGACCGGCAATCCATAAAAGGCTCGCAATAGCTCCCATAACAGCCAGCCGGTGCCGCGTCCCGATGTGGACAACTATCACCCCGGCAGGAACATGAGCCGCGCCGCCATCGACTGGCGGCGCATGCAGCACAGCCCGAACCCCGACACAAACCCTTCTTTTTTTACTACGCCACCGGCGCCGGTCCACCCCGGTGTGGCGCCCATCCCTTGCACATTTTCCGCTGGGCGCGTTCGCACTGGCCGCCGACAAATCGGTTTGGTCAGTAATCAATCAGCATTGTCAATGGTTTATCGGAAATGTTAGAGGGCGTATCATGAGTTTTTTGCGCGCAGCCGCGGGAGCTTGTTCCCGCTTCGTATTCAATGCGCACCACCTCCCGACCGACACTCAATGGAACTATGAAGAAAGCTCTGTTCGGAAAGCGCACCTGGCTGATACTGATTGCCACCGTACTGGTATTTGGTGGCGTGCTCGGCATGCGATGGTTTGGCAGCATCAAGATGAACCAGAGCATGAACAGCATGGCCGCGCCGCCAGCCACCATCACCACGGCCGAGGCCATCACCACCCGCTGGCAGAACTCGGTGACCTCCGTGGGCACCCTGGCCGCCATTCACGGTGCCGAACTGGCCACTGAAGTGCCGGGCACAGTGGAGAATATCTTTTTTGACAACGGCGCCGAGATCAAGGCGGGAGACACCATTCTCACCCTTAACTCCGCCCCCGACCACGCCGAACTGGCCGCCCTCGAAGCCGCCGCCGAACTGGCCGCCATCGAGTTGCGGCGCGCCAACAGCCTGGTGCAGTCACGCAATATCTCCCGCTCGGAACTGGACCAGCGCAGCAGTCAGCTGGATCAGGCACGGGCCCGGGTGGCGGCCCAGCAGGCCCGCATCGAACAGAAGGCCCTGCGCGCGCCCTACGCCGGCCATCTCGGCATTCGCCGCCACAATGTGGGGGACTACGTGCAGGCAGGCGACACCATCATTGAGCTGCAGTCGCTGGACCAGCTCTACGCCAACTTCAGCCTGCCGGAGCACTACAGCGGCCAGATCCACACCGGCATGATCATCGCTGCCCGCCTGCAGGCCCTGGGAGGCGAGGTCTTCGAGGGCACGGTGACCGCCATCGCACCATTGATCGACCCCGACACCCGCAACTTCGCCGTGCAGGCCACCCTGACCAACCGCGAGGACAGGCTGCGCCCCGGCATGTTCGCCAGCCTCAACCTGCCCATCGGCCTGGAAGTGGAACAGGTGGTGGTGCCGCGCACCGCGGTGGCCTACCGCCCCTACGGCAACTCCGTCTACATCGTGACAAGAAACGGCGAGCAGTTCAGCGTGTCCCAGCGCTTTGTCACCCTCGGTCCGGTGCGCGGTGACCTGGTGGCTATCGAGGACGGCCTGGACCCCGGGGAAATCGTCGCCACCAGCGGCCTGCTGAAACTGGACACCGGGGTTCCGGTGATTGTCGACAACTCGATCCAGCCCGGCGCCAGTCTCCAGCCACAACCGGACAACGGCTGATATGAAATTTACCGATATTTTCATTCGCAAACCGGTATTGGCAACGGTCGTCAGCCTGTTCCTGCTGGTGCTGGGATTGCGCGCCGCCACCGAACTGAATGTTCGCGAATACCCGATGATCGAAAATGCGGTAATCACCGTGTCCACCGCCTACACCGGCGCCGATGCGGAGCTGATCCGCGGCTTCATCACCACTCCGCTGGAGCAGGAGATCGCCACCGCCGAGAATATCGACTACCTCACCTCCAACAGCACCCAGGGGCTCTCCAGCATCAGCGCCCATGTGCGCAACGACGCCGACCCGGACGAGGTGCTGACCCAGGTGGTGACCAAGGTCAACAAGCTGCGCAACCAGCTGCCCAGGGAGTCGGAGGATCCGGTCATCACCCTGGAGGTGGGCGAGCAGGTGGGCAGCATGTACATTTCCTTCACCAGTGACGTCTTGCCGGTCAACCGGGTGGCGGACTACGTCATTCGTGAAGTGGAGCCAAAACTGTCCACGCTGCCTGGTGTGTTGCGCGCGAAAGCCGAAACCACCAGCGTATTCGCCATGCGTATCTGGCTCGACCAGCAGCGCATGACCGCCTTCAACGTCACCGCCGGCGATATCAGCAAAGCCCTGGCCGCCAACAACATCCTGTCGGCGGTGGGCTCGACCAAGGGCAGCATGCTCACGATCAACCTGAAAGCCAATACCGACCTCTCCACGGAGGAAGGCTTTGAACAACTGGTGCTGCGCGAGGAAGGCGGCGCGATCGTACGACTGGCAGATGTCGCCGAGGTGGAACTGGGCAACGAGGGCTATGAATCCTCGGCCATGTTCATCGACAAAGAAACGGTTTTCATCGAGGTCAAGGTGGCCACCGACGCCAATGCCCTGGATGTGATTGCCCGGGTGCGCGATGTCTACAACAATGTAGTGGTGCCACGTCTACCTGAGGGCATCGACAGCAATATCAACTACGACGCTACCGTCTACATCGAAAATGCCATCAACGACGTGGAGACCACCATCATCGAAGCCATGGTGATTGTGATCATGGTGATCTTCCTGTTCCTGGGCTCCATACGCTCGGTACTGATCCCGGCAGTGGCTGTGCCACTGTCGCTGATTGGCGGCCTGTTCCTGATGCAGCTGATGGGTTTTTCCATCAATCTGCTGACGCTACTGGCCATCGTGCTGGCCATCGGCATCGTAGTGGACGACGCCATCATCGTGCTGGAGAACATTCATCGCCACATCGAAGACGGCATGGCACCCATGGAAGCCGCCCTCAAGGGCGCTCAGGAACTGGCCTGGCCCATCGTGGCCATGACCACCACCCTGATCGCCGTGTAC
>JBKDZQ010000163.1:0-1708 GCA_047971325.1 Parahaliea sp. | reverse complement strand
CGTCTCAAGATTGGGAGGTCCAAACCTGGGCGGACTTCGCCTTCACCGCCACCTTCAGCCCCACCGCTGTCGCGCCGTCGCAGGTCGTTCCGGTTCCCACCTTGGGCGCGTGGGCGCTGGGGCTGCTCCCGCTGGCGCTGGGCTGGCTGGGCTGGCGGACGGTTTCGGTGTCGCGCCCGCGCGCTCAGCGGCGCTAACCTTGGCCCAGGCCAGGCTGACCACACGACCTGACCGGTCGGCCAACGCTGCATAGGCCAGACAGAACCCGCCCACGCCACCTGGTTGCAAAGCACAAGAGTCCTGGGGATTGGGGGGGAACAAACCTATATTCCATCCATAAAAAACCATCGTACCCGCTAATCTATCAAGCGGTACCGGCTCTTGATTCAAGAGCAAAAGATGGATTCAAACCATTGGCCCTTGTTCATCGATCGCCGTCAGGAAAACAGCAGTGGCGAGAAGCTCAGACCATCACAGGCGCTATCGCGCAGCGACGGCCATCGCGGGCCGATGTCTCCACCGCATCGATAATCCGGTGCAGTGCCACCGCATCGTCAAAGGTGGGCAGCAGGGCCACGTCCTGGCCATTGAGCCGTTTCGCCAGGCGCTGGTAGAGGCGGGCCAGGTTGCCGCTTACCGGGTCGTTCGGCAGTCCTTCGCACCATTTGTCGGGGATAGCCTCCGGCTCCAGTACTGCCGCCGGACCCCGCGCGCACTTGAGCGCAAGAGGGACCAGCTGTGTATGCCCCCCCGGGCCCGTTAGTTGCAGCGAACCACGGGTACCGTGTATTTCCCACAGCAGGCCGGTACCTGGCGGGGTGCCCCCGCAATAGCGGATGGCCAGCGGCACGCCGCTGGCCAGTTCGGCGGCGATGACGATGTCGTCCGGCGAGGTGGCCGCAAGGCGCTCAGGTGGTCCGGGTGACGGCGGATCAGCAACAACGTCTATCTGCCGCCGACGCGTACTGAGCATGGCGGACACACTGGCGATGTCGCCCAGCACGTCGCGGACCGCGGCCAGGGTGTGCCCCACTGGTATGCTCAGCATGGTGGCGCCATTGGCTTTGTCGTACAGGTAGGCGTTGTAAGGCGCGGTACTGGCACCCCAGGCCAGGCCGGTGCCGACGATGGTGGAGGAGAGCAGCTCTCCGATTTCGCCGCTGTGCACCAGATGTGCCATATGCTGGATAACGGGTGACAGGCGCGCCTGGGTACCGATCACCGCGGGCAGCCCCTGCAGGCCTTGCAGCCGGGCGAGCTGCCGGGCTTCTTCAAGGCCATTTCCCAGCGGCCACTCGCAGTAGACCGCTTTGCCCGCCCGCAGGGCGGTCGTCACCAGTGACAAGTGATGGGGTACCTTGACCGTCACCACGACCAGGTCGATATGGGGGCTGGCCGCCATGGCCGCGGCATCGTCAAAGTGCCGGGGGATGCCGCAGGCCTGTGCCGCTGCCTTGGCGCTGTCGGCGCTGGAGTTGGCTACGCCGGCGACTTCATAGTGATCGCGCAGCAACGCGAGGCCCGGCAGGTGGGCCGTTGCCGCCCAGCTCCTGCCGGGCGTCAGGCCGACGATGCCGACCCGGATTTTTTTGTTCGCCATGGTGATGTTTCTCCTGGGGCATTCGTCGGATTATAGGACGGCGCTGCCCCCGCAGCGCAATGGCACGTTATGCAGCTGCCATTGCGGTCAGCGGTGGTATTGCGGCTT
>JBKDZQ010000162.1:0-2951 GCA_047971325.1 Parahaliea sp. | reverse complement strand
GACAAAGTGGTAATCACCGTTGCCCCCTACGGTCCCCAGTGGATGCCACAGGATTTTCCGGAGGACATTCCGGTCACCATGGAAGAACAGATCCAGAAAGCGGTGGACTGCTATGACGCCGGCGCCACGGTACTGCACCTGCACGTACGCGAGCTGGATGGCAAAGGCTCCAAGCGCCTGTCAAAATTCAACGAGCTGATCGCCGGTGTGCGCGCAGCGGTGCCCGACATGATCATCCAGGTTGGCGGCTCGATCTCCTTCGCCCCGGAGGGTGAGGGTCAGGACGCCAAGTGGCTGTCGGACGATACCCGCCACATGCTGGCGGAGCTGACACCGAAACCCGAACAGGTGACCGTGGCTATCAACACCGTGCAGATGAATATCACCGAGCTGATGTCCAGGGACCAGATCGGCGACACCACGCTGTGCGATCCTGCCTACTGGGAGGCCTACCGCGAAATGACAGTGCCGGCGGGGCCCGGCTGGGTCGAGGAGCACCTGCGCCGCCTGCAGGACTCGAAAATTCAGCCGCATTTCCAGCTCACCGGTATGCACTCGATGGAGACTCTCGAGCGCATGGTGCGTCGCGGTGTCTACCTCGGCCCGCTGAACCTGACCTGGGTGGGCGTTGGTGGCGGCTTTGACGGCCCCAGTCCCTACAACTTCATGGAATTCATCCGCCGTGCTCCCGATGGTGCCTGCCTGACCCTGGAGTCGCTGATGAAAAACGTGCTGCCGGTGAATACCATGGCCATGGCCATGGGTCTGCACCCCCGCTGCGGTATCGAGGATACCCTGATCGACCAGCATGGCAAGCGCATGACCTCGGTAGAGCAGATCCAGCAACTGGTGCGTGTGGCACATGAACTGGGCCGGGAAGTGGCCAACGGACAGGAGGCCCGCCAGATCTACCGGATTGGCAGCTGGTATGACAGTGTGGACGAGACCCTCGCCGCCAACGGTTTGTCGCCAAACCGCCGGCCCGGCGAGAAAAACGTGCCCCTGCGTGCCGCTGTCTAGGCACCCGGTTCCTGCGCGCCGAGGCGCCGCCGGAGCCGAAAACTCGCGTTTTCGGCTCCGGCCGTACCAGCGGTCGCGCACATGCCAGAATAAACAAAAGAGAAGGCAATCATGGCTCATTCGATTCCGGCGATGGAAGCAGGCGATGCTTCGCACGTCAATGTGACCCGGCGCTACGCCTGGGTTGTCTTTGCCCTGACATTCGGTTTGCTGATCTCGGACTATATGTCCCGGCAGGTGCTGAATGCCGTCTTTCCATTGATCAAGGACGAGTGGATGCTGACGGACCAGCAACTGGGCCTGCTCAGCGGCATCGTCGCCCTGATGGTGGGGTTGCTGACCTTTCCCCTGTCACTCATCGCGGATCGCTGGGGTCGGATACGCAGCCTGACGTTGATGGCGGTCCTGTGGAGCCTGTCGACACTCGGCTGCGCCCTGGCGCAAAGCTACGAGCAGATGTTTGTGGCGCGCTTCCTGGTCGGCGTCGGCGAGGCCGCCTACGGGAGTGTTGGCATCGCGGTGGTGCTGTCGGTGTTCCCGGTACGGCTGCGGGCGACCCTGGCCTCGGCCTTCATGGCCGGGGGGATGTTCGGATCGGTGCTGGGGGTCGGTTTTGGCGGGGTGATTGCCGAGTACTTTGGCTGGCGCTGGGCTTTCAGTGTCATGGCCGTCTTCGGCCTGACCCTGGCGATATTCTACCCTTTTGTTGTCAGCGAGAAGAAAATCGGTTCACCCCGGACGGGGGCCGGGGCGCAAAAAGGCATGCTCGATACCCACCCACTGCGCACCCTGTTCAATACCCGCTCGGTGCTGTGCGCCTATATTGGCAGCGGCTTTCAGTTGTTCGTGGCCGGTACCCTGATGGTGTGGGTGCCCAGCTACCTGAATCGCTACTACGGCATGGCGACCGACAAGGCCGGCCTGTTCGCCGCTTTCATCCTGGTCTGCAGTGGCGTCGGCACCATACTCTGCGGCATGCTTTCGGACTATCTGGCGCGGCACTCTCCCGCGCGCAAGGTGTCCCTGGCCGTTGCCTACGCCCTGACGAGCTGTGCCCTGCTGTCGCTGGCCTTTGCCCTGCCGCACGGCGCCGTGCAAATAGTTTTCCTGGTGCTCGGCATGATGGTGGTGAGCGGTACCAATGGGCCATCGACGGCCATGGTCGCCAACCTGACCAACTACACCATACACAGTACCGCTTTTGCCACGCTGACGCTGGCCAATAACCTGCTGGGCCTGGCGCCCGGCCCCCTGCTCACGGGCAGGATTTCCGACATCATCGGCCTGCAGAACGCGCTGCAACTGGTACCGCTGATGAGTTTGGCGGCGGCGGGCGTGTTCCTGCTCGCCAGGTGGACCTATCTCAGGGATGTCAGCCGGATCGGCAATCCCGCCTGAGATCAGGGTGCGAATCACAGGGAGGACAGCAACATGCGCAGATGGGTGAATATCGACGTTTATTTTGATTTTGTTTGTCCCTGGTGCCTGATTGGCAAGCGCCAGCTTGAAATCGCCCTGTCCGAGCTGTCCTTCGACCGCCCGGATATCGAAGTGAATCTGACCGGGCGCGGTTTCCAGTTACTGCCGCAGATACCGGCCGAGGGCGTCGCCTTTGCCGATTTTTATCGGCGGCGCCTGGGTTCCGAGCAAGCCGTCCTCGAGCGCCAGCGACAGGTTCGCCAGGCGGCGGCGACCGTCGGTGTGGAGCTGGATTTTTCGCGTATCCAGATCATGCCAAATACCGCAAACGCCCACCGGCTGTTTCGCCATGCCTCGATTCTCACTGAGTCGGCCCATCGGGATGCCCTGCTGGAGCGGATGTTTGCCGCCTATTTCTTCAATGGCGAGAACCTTGGCAGCTGCAACACCCTGCAGAAAATTGCCCGTGAATCGGCGCTGTCCACCGAGCGTATCGATCGCTGCCTGCGCAG
>JBKDZQ010000161.1:0-4482 GCA_047971325.1 Parahaliea sp. | reverse complement strand
GAGCCGTTTTCAGCCTAAGTTAGAGCAACTGCTGGAATGTAAGTTATTGATTTATAAAGGGGTAGAATTGGTGGTCGATTATTCAAATCCTGCTGTCCCGACCAAATTCTCCTTTAAAAACAGTAAGTTAGATATTGGCTTTGCCCCATAAACGGGGGGGGCATCCAACCGTACACGATTGGTAATGCCATCGGTTATATTTCGTCGTTCTCGGGGTTGCCAATGTAGATCAGTCCAGCTGTTACCCTTGGCACTTTCCCGGGACGTCGTATCTTTTTTTCCATGCGGGACAGTTTCTTTGCGGTGCTGGGTTCCACGATATAGGACTCATGTCCGGGTATTTTCGATATCTTCATCATCTCGCCAGCACCGGAGCGGGAAATTTCCTTCTGAAAATGCTGAATCCAGTGGTGGTGCGCGGCGCTTTGTCGCAGCGAACCGAGTTCGTCAACCATGTAGTTTCCTGCCTGATAGATGCCGCATTCCGGGCAATCGATGGTCATAAGCCCGCCACTCCATTGCGCAGGAGTGACCTTTGCGGCTTGACCGCACAGTAGACACTGGTTCATATGCTACGCCGGTGACCATGCTGCCTGTAGCCATCTGGCAACGTTGGTGCCTGGGCGCCAGCAAGGCTGGCTCGCCCGCTTTGGATGGCAGAAGCCCCCTACACGATATCGATCGCCAGCGCATAGTCCCCCAGCTGACTCCTGGCTACCTCTTGCAGCCGCTGGCGCAGCTCGTCGCTGCCGGCGCGCAGGGTGACCACGGTGCCGCGCTGTTTGCTGCTTTCGACGCTGATGCCCACCACAACATCCCCGCCCAGGTGGGTTGCCAGCTCTTCCTCCAGCACCCGCCTGATCGCTTCCGCCCGCAGGTCGGGTTTGAAGATTTTGCCCACGGCGGTGAGGGGCATCTGCTGGATCAGGAAAATGTCCTTGGGCACGGCGGCGCGCTCGCTGATCTGCTCGGCGGCAAAGCGCAGGAGTTCCTCGACGCTCGCCGTGGCCTGGGCCTTGAGCTGGACGTAGGCGACGGGTAGCTCACCCACCCGTTTGTCCGGGCGGCCCACGGCGGCGGCTTCGGCCACTGCCGGGTGCTTGTACAGCGCCTCTTCGATCATCTGCGGGTCGATGTTGTGGCCGCCGCGGATGATCAGGTCCTTGCTGCGCCCCGTGAGCCAGAGGTAACCCCTGTCGTCGAGCCGGCCGAGGTCACCGGTGTTGAACCAGCCCTCATCCACCCACTGTCCGCGGTTCTGGGCTGCCTGCTTGTAGCCGCCGAACACGTTGGGGCCGCTGATGGCGATCACGCCGACTTCATCGGGGCCGCAGTCGCGTATGGCCCTGCCGTTGTCGTCCACCACCACCGTGCGCAGGCCCATGTAGGGCAGGCGGAAGCCCACGGCGCCGACCGGGCGCTCGCCGTCGCGGGGGTTGATGGTGCTGACGCAGGTGCCCTCGGTCTGGCCGTAACCTTCGAGCAGCACCAGGCCGGTGGTCTTCTCGAATTGCCGCGCCAGTTCGGTGGGCAGGGGTGCGGCGCCGCAGCCGCAGAATTCCAGCGAACTCAGGTCGTAGCCCTGGGTCGGGAATTGCAGCAGGCCCGCGAGGATGGTGGGCACGGCGCTGAAATAGCTGATGCGGTAGCGCTCCACCAGCGCCCAGAAGTCCTGTATGAGCGCGGTGGTGCGATAGCCCTGGGGGGTCGCCAGAATCACTTCCGCGCCCACCTTCCACGGTGCCAGCCCGGTGACGAACACGGCGTTGACGTGGAACAGCGGCAGGCCGCACAGGCCGACGGAGTTTTCATCGAGTCCGGTCACGGCAAGGAACTGCCAGACAAGCGCTACTTCGTTGGCATGGGTATGGGGCGCGATCTTGGGCACGCCGGTGGTGCCGCCGGTGTGGAAATAGGAGGCCACGTCATCGGGCCGGATGATGCGTCCGCTCTGCAGCTCATCGCCCGGGAAGCCGGCGATGCAGGTGTCGAAGTCCAGTACCTGCACCGCGCCATCAGCGGCCGGGGTTTTGCCCTGGCCTGCGGTGCCGCCGGGAGTGAGCCGGCTCATATCCACTGTCAGCACGGCGTGCAGGCTGGGTACCTGGGAGATGACCGCGCTGGCCTTTTCCCACAGGTCGGCGCCGGGAGCGGGTGCCAAAGTGATCAGCACCTTGCTTTCCACTTCGTTGAGGATGGCGGCAATATGCTCCACATCCAGCATCGGGTTGACCGGGTTGGCGATGCCCGCCGCTTCAGCACCCCAAAAGGCGAAGTGCATTTGCGGAATATTGGGCAGGAACAGGGACACGGCGTCCTGTGCGCCAACGCCGAAGGCGTGCAGGGCGTTGGCGGTGCGGGTGATCTGCTGCGCCAGCTCGCGGTAGCTGTAGCATACCGCTTCTTCGTCTGCGGTTCCCCGGGGCAGGAAACGCAGCGCCGTCTTGTCGCCAAAGCGCCGGGCGCTGTTGCGCAGCTGCTCGAAGGTGCTGGCCTCCAGAGGCCGTTCGGAAAAGGAAATCTCCTCCAGGTGAAGGATGTCGTCGATGGTCTTTATTGGTGTTCTGGCCATGGTTGCGTGTCGTTACCGTGATTATGTGTTTACAGCTTGGGTACAGGTTATGCTCCCTGTGCGCTGCTGTCTGTAGTCAGTGCGACAGTTGCGGCAGTGCCGGGATGTCAGCGCTTGTCATCGCAGATGTACAGTGCCGGTTTGCGTACCGCCATGGTGCCGTTGGCGTAGTGGGCAAAGCCGACGCGCAGCAAGGTGGCATCGGCGGGTACCTGAAACGCCAGCATTACCGGCGTCCAGTCGTGGGTGCCCAGGTGAGGCTCGTGGTCGAAGCGCCGGCTGAACAGCAGGCTGTCGCCGCCCAGTACCGGGTCGGGGTTGCCGCGCACGGTGACGCTCAGGCCACCGCCTTTCTCGAAGCCGTGGGTAAGGCCCTCGGTATTGAGGTCCAGCTTGAGTTCGGCCAGGTACACCAGTTCGTGTCCCTTTGCCTCGGCCATGGGGATGGTCTGGGTAAGTGTGTACCAGGGCTGGGTGGCGATGCGGCTAATCCAGGCCTCACCGTCCTTCAGGGTGAGTTCAAAGGAGTGTTCGCCGGCGTGCTGGGACGCGC
Organism: Parahaliea sp.; assembly: GCA_047971325.1. GTDB lineage: Bacteria > Pseudomonadota > Gammaproteobacteria > Pseudomonadales > Halieaceae > Parahaliea. Next base: position 1,357 of record JBKDZQ010000161.1, on the reverse strand, counting down.
CCCAGGGAGAAATTCGCCCGCGTTCGTTGGTCGCAAAGTCCGGATTCGCCACCAGGTTGTGGCTGGTGTCGCAGCTCGCTGGCAGCCCGGGTTGGTCCTGGGCCTGTCCGGCGTGGCCGGAGGTGGTTGCGCTAAGGCCGGATATTGCCAGTACCGGCAGGAGCAGGGCGAGAGTGGGTGTTTTCATCATGGGGCTTTCGCGTGAGATTGTGTGTCTGATGGCAGGTGAGTGGGTTATTCCAGTTCCAGCGTCTGCTGGCCGACGGTGCCGGGTGTGCCGCGTTGCTGTACCCCGGTGCCGCCCTGGTTTGGGCGTTTATCGGCGTTGAGCGCACGGGGCAGGCGGTCGAGCAGGGTCGCGCCCCACTGGTGCTGGGGCATGGCGCCGGTCATGTCCTCGACCGAGACCACCTCCACCACCCCGAAGGGCTGGATGGCCGCACCGCCACCAGCCTTGCTGTTGATGCGGCTGTGACTGCTGGCGGTGACCCGGTGTTCGGGGCTGAAGGCAACCAGCGCGTACTCCCCGGCAAAATGGGCCTTGCCCCAGTCCAGCGACAGGGCATCCGCGCCGAGGGCGCCCAGGTTGACGCCCAGGCTGTCTTCGCGGATGCGCCAGTATTCCCAGGCCATCACCAGGCCCGTGGCGTTGCTGCTGACGTACAGGGGTGGGCCAAAGCGTGCCAGTACTTCAGCCAGGGTGCTGCCCCCGCTTACGGAGAAGTCCTCGCCGGGGGCGGTCAGCGGGCTGCCGAGCTCGTAGTGCCACTGGGTGCAGCCGCTGGCCAGCAGCAGGCCGAGTGCGGCCAGCAGCGCGCGCAAGCTACCGATCCTGGCCATTCTGGATATGGGTGGCGTATTCGTTAAGGCGATCGTTGGCATCGAAGATGAACACCGCGCGGTCGTAGTGGGCCGACATCTTGAAGCGGTTGTAGGCGAGCAATATCAGCCCTTCGCCGTCGGCGTGTTCGTACAGATAGTAGAGCACGGTTTCATCACCCAGGCTGATCAGTTGCGAGGGCGGACCCAGGCGCTCGAGGACTTCGGCGCGGCGGGTTTCGCCAACCCGGAAGCTCTCGATTGCGGCGGCATCCCAGGTGACTTCCACGCCGCGGCGGTTTTCGTATTGCGCGCAGCCGCCCAGCAGGGCAAGGAGGAGAACGGGGACTAGTCGGGCCATTGGGGGAGAGCTCTTCGCCAAAGTTGGCCAGAGCATAGCCTCTTTGCACGGCGCTGTCAGTTCTAATATGGCCTTTTCTGTCAACAGGCACGAAGCCATTTCTCGTTGACACACGAAGGGATGAATGTGGTGAGTCAGGTTGTCAGCGCAACACGGGATGAGCAAAGCGGCGCACAG
>JBKDZQ010000160.1:0-2674 GCA_047971325.1 Parahaliea sp. | reverse complement strand
TGATCACCGCCGATCACGGCAACTGCGAACAGATGCTGGACTACGAAACCCGCCAGCTGCACACCCAGCACACCACCGAACCGGTGCCGCTGGTCTACATCGGCCCACGCCAACTGGAACTGGACCCGGCGGGCGGCATTCTGGCTGATATTGCACCCACCCTGCTGGCGCTGATGAACCAGCCGCAGCCGGGGGAAATGACCGGCCGCAACCTGGCCCGCCGGGCCGATTGACACCGGTGCGCCGCGCGCTGCCCACCTGCTGCGCCGCGCTGCTGGCACTGCTGCTGGCAGCTCCCACCACCATCTCGGCCCAGGGCGACGAGGCCGAGACCCGCGCCCGCCTCGATGCCCTGCAAGCGCAGATCCGCCGGCTCGACCGCGAGCTGGGTAGCGCCCGCGGTGAACGCGAGCGACTGCTGTCGCAGCTCAAAACAGCGGAAATGGCCCTCGCCCACCTGCAGCAGCAGATGAGCGAAACCCGCGCCGCCGTGGACACCACGGAGCGCGAACTCGCAGCACTGCAGGCACGCCAGCAGGAGCTGGAGCAACAGCGCCAGACGCAGCAGGCACGCATTGGCAGCGAGCTGGAAACCGCCTGGAAGATGGGGCGCCAGGAGCAGATCAAACTCCTGCTCAGCCAGGAGGACCCCCACACCCTGGCGCGCAACATGGCCTACTACCGCTATTTCTACCAGTCCCGCAACAGGATGATCGACGCCTTCCGCAGCACCCTGGTCGAGCTGGCCGCGGTCGGTGAGGGCATCGACACCCGCCGCCAGCAGCTCGACGCCCGCCAGGCCCAGCTGGCCAGTGAGCAGCGCAGCCTGGAGACGACCCGGACCGATCGCCGGCAGGCGGCGGAGCGACTGGCGGCGGACATCAGCGCCAAGGGCGACACCCTAGCGCAGTTGAAGAGGGACCAGAAAAAGCTCGAGCAGCTGCTGGAAACCATCCAGCGGGCGACCATCGACATGCCCCTGCCGGAGAACTTCCAGACCTTCGCCAAGGCCCGCGGCAACATGCCCTGGCCGGTCGGCGGCAAACCCAGCAACCGCTTCGGCCGCGCCCGCAACGATGGCAAGATGACCTGGCAGGGGGTGAACATACCCGCCCGTGCCGGCACCGTGGTGCACGCCATCCACCATGGGCGGGTGGTCTACGCTGACTGGTTCGGGGGCTCCGGCCTATTGCTGATCGTCGATCACGGTGAGGGCTACATGAGCCTGTATGCCCACAACCAGACCCTGCTCAGGGAAGTGGGGGAATGGGTACAGGCCGGCACCCCCATCGGCAACGTCGGCAACAGCGGCGGACTGGACCAGCCGGCCCTGTATTTCGAGATCCGCCACCAGGGCAAACCGGTCGATCCGGCCCGCTGGTGCAAAGGCTGATCCCCGATAACATGGCAGCCAGCCTTTGGGTTACACTGGCAACCTCGTTTTCTTCGGCGGCCCGCCGCAGGGCAACCAACATGCGCAAACCGCACCTGATTAGCCCCCTGCTGGGCGCCTGCCTGCTCGGCTTTTCCCTGGTATTGCCGGCGACCGAGGAGCACGAGCCCCTACTGCCGCTGGACGAGCTGCGTACCTTCGCCGACGTCTACAACCAGATACGCTCTGGCTACGTGGAGGAAATCGACGACTCCACTTTGCTCGAATACGCCATCCAGGGCATGCTGATGAGCCTGGACCCTCACTCGGTCTACCTCTCCAAGGACGATTTCGAGGACCTGCAGACCAACACCAGCGGCGAGTTCAGCGGCCTGGGCCTGGAAGTGGGCATGGACAACGGCTATGTGAAGATCATCGCCCCCATCGACGGCTCGCCTGCGGTAAAAGCCGGGCTGATCTCCGGTGATATCATTCTCAAACTCGACAATGTGCCGGTAAAAGGCATGAGCCTGGACGAGGCTATCGAGATCATGCGCGGCCCCAAGGGCAGCGCGATCCTGCTGACCATCGGTCGCCAGGGCGAGCCACAACCCTTTGACGTAAGCCTCACCCGCGACACCATCAAGGTAGCCAGCGTGCGTGAGCGCGAACTGGAGCCGGGTTACGGCTATATTCGTATCGCCCAGTTCCAGACCCACACTGGCGAGGATGTGCAGAAATCCCTCGCCGCCCTGCAAAAGAAGGGCGAGCTGAAAGGGCTGGTGCTGGATTTGCGCAACAACCCCGGCGGCGTGCTGCGGGCCAGTGTCGACGTGGCGGACCTGTTCATGGACGGCGGGCTGGTGGTGTACACGCAGGGCCGGATGCCCAACTCCGACACTCGCTACGAAGCCCAGGCCAATGACGCCAGCGGCGGTATTCCGCTGGTGGTGCTGATCAACGGCGGCTCCGCCAGCGCCTCGGAAATCGTCGCCGGCGCCCTGCAGGATCACCACCGGGCGGTGATCATGGGCACCAACAGTTTCGGCAAGGGTTCGGTGCAGACGGTGCTGCCCATTTCCGAATCCCGCGCCGTGAAGCTCACCACCGCGCTCTACTTCACCCCCAGCGGACGCTCCATCCAGGCCTCGGGCATTGAGCCGGACATCCAGGTGGAGCGCGCCCAGGTCACCGCCTACGACAACTCCCGACAGATCAGCGAAGCGGACCTATCCCGCCACCTCAACAACGCCAACGGCGAGGAAGAGCGCCAGGCACGGGCAGTGAATACCCTGCTGGCCA
>JBKDZQ010000159.1:0-4560 GCA_047971325.1 Parahaliea sp. | reverse complement strand
GTAGAAGCGGGCGTAGAGCAGGTGCAGGATGGCGTGCTCGATGCCCCCCACGTACTGGTCCACCGGGGTCCAGTAGTCGGCCTCGGCGTCGAGCATGGCGCTGTCGTTGCGGGCGCAGGCGTAGCGGGCGTAATACCAGGAGGATTCCATGAAGGTGTCGAAGGTGTCGGTCTCGCGCTCGGCGGGGCCGCCGCAGCCGGGGCAGGTGGTTTCATAGAAGGAGGGCATCTGCTTGATCGGCGAGACCACACGCTCGAAGTGCGCGTCAGTCGGCTGCACGACCGGCAGGTCTGCCGCCGGCACCGGCAGCGCGCCGCACCTGGCGCAGTTGATGATGGGAATCGGCGCGCCCCAGTAGCGCTGGCGCGACACGCCCCAGTCCCGCAGGCGGAAGTTGACCGTGCGCTCGCCCTTGCCCTGGGCACCTAGGCGGTCGGCAATGGCGTTGAAGGTGCCGGTAAAATCCAGATCATTGAACTCGCCGGAGTTGATGCTGACGGTGTCCTGCTTGTCGGCGTACCAGTCCTGCCAGGTACTGTTGTCGTACTGGTACTGCTCGCCGTGCTTGTCCACCACCTGCACGATGGGCAGGCCGTACTTGCGGGCGAATTCGAAATCCCGCTGGTCGTGGCCGGGCACCGACATCACCGCGCCGGAGCCGTAGCCCATCAGCACGAAGTTGGCCACCCACACCGGCACGGACTCGCCGGTGAGCGGGTGAGTGGCGCTGCGGCCGGTGTCCATGCCGAGTTTTTCCATGGTCGCCATGTCCGCCTCGGCCACCTTGACGTGGCTCTGCGCCTCGATGAAGGTCGCCAGCTCCGGGTTGCCCGCGGCGGCGGCCTTCGCCAGCGGGTGCTGGGGGGCCACCGCCATGTAGGTGGCACCCATCAGGGTGTCCGGGCGGGTGGTGTAGACCTCCAGTTCCCCCCCTTCCGGGAGGCCGAAGCGCAGGTTGACGCCCTCCGAGCGGCCAATCCAGTTGCGCTGCATGGTGCGCACCTGCTCGGGCCAGGCATCAAGCTGGTCCAGGTCATCCAGCAGCTGCTGGGCGTAGTCGGTGATCTTGATGAACCACTGGTCGATCTCCCGGCGCTCCACCGGGTTGTCGCAGCGCCAGCAGCAGCCGTCCACCACCTGTTCGTTGGCGAGCACGGTCTGGTCAGTCTCGCACCAGTTGACCTCGGCCTTCTTTTTGTAGGCCAGGCCCTTGTCGAACAGCTTGGTGAAGAACCACTGCTCCCAGCGATAGTAATCGGGATCGCAGGTGGCGATCTCCCGGTCCCAGTCGTAGGCGAAGCCCAGCCGGCGCAGCTGCTCGCGCATGTAGTCGATGTTCTGGGCGGTCCACCGGGCCGGCGGTACATTGTGCTTGATGGCGGCATTTTCCGCCGGCAGGCCGAAGGCGTCCCAGCCCATGGGTTGCAGCACGTTTTTACCGAGCATGCGCTGGTAGCGGGCGATGACGTCGGCAATGGTGTAGTTGCGCACGTGGCCCATGTGCAACTGGCCGCTGGGGTAGGGGAACATGGCCAAGCAGTAGAATTTTTCGCGCTTGTCGTCGCGGTGGACGGCGAAGCTCCTGTGTTGCAGCCAGTATTGCTGGGCGGCCTGTTCGATGGCCTGGGCGTTGTAGTGCGGGTCCATTGTGGGGTGTTGTCTCGCTACCGTTCGAGTGCCTGGGTGAAGGTTTGTCGCTTTGTTCAGGACCGGCTCCGTGGAGCGTTCCGGCTGTGGCGCACTGTAAAGTGCGCCGATCTCGCAGGCGGTGGCCGGGGTGAAAACAGACGGCGGATTCTAGCAGCAATTGGCGGGGGTCGCGACTTGCTCAGGCCCCCAGGTTTTGCCGCAGGCGCTGGCTTGCGGGCAGCCACCGCAGGTAGCGGCAGGTGATACCTGCGCTATTTTTTTTCCTTTTTACTGCCCTCGGCCCGCAGCGGAGCGAAGCCTGCATAGCGCCAGTCGCGCAGGGCCAGCACGGCGGTGTAGCCGTGGCGGTCGGGGAAGGGCAGGCTGCTGTCCTCCCGGTTGAGCTGGTCGAACTCCCGGGCCAGCCGTTCCAGGCGGCGAAGGAATACCGCATTGGAGGCGTCCGACAACATGCCGTTGAGCACGATCAGGCTGTGTTCCTCGCGCTCGAAGTTGGCGGCGAAAAAATCCTGCTGGATGGTCTGCAGAAAGCGGCGCTGGATGGGGCCGCCGGGCAGCCAGCCGAAGTTGGGGGCCACCAGCAGCTTGATGCGGTTGTTGGGCTGCAATTCGATCAGCCGCAGGCGGTCAAGCCGCGCCAGCATCCGCACCAGCTGGTGCTGTTCGAACACATAGAAGCCGAGGATGTCCTCGAAGCGCCAGTGGTTGAGCACACAGACCGTCACCACCAGCAGTGCCAGGTCGTCGGCGATCTCCCGTTCCTGGTCGACGCTGAGCCGGACCAGGCGGTCGTCGCGCTGTTCCATGCGCTGCACCAGGCTGCTGATCTGCAGGTCGCAGAGGGCGCAGATGCGGTCCAGCTCCGCCAGGGTGAATTCCTCCCGGGAGAATTTGCGCTTGACCGAGGACTCGGACAGCTGCAGCGTTGCGGCTACCTGGGCGTAGGTGACGCGGGAGGCTTTCAGGGCTGACTTGAGGGTGTCGATCAGGGCGGTGACCTGGGCCATGGGGACTCCGTGTAAGCCATTTTTTGAGAGGCAGGGCCCTGCGAGCAGCTGTGCCACAAGGGCATTTATTCCGTTATAGTGTTATCAGATAATACCAAAAGTGGCGATCATGGCGACAGGTATCAATTTTCTGGTGATTGCCACCATCGGGGTATAGCCTGCGGACAATTCACCTCTATCGACCTCTGCGGGAGCGGGACATGAGCAGCAACAAGCGGGGCTACTTCGCCTATCTGGCGGTGGTTTTTCTCAACGCCTTCGTGGACCTCGGCCACAAGATCGTCATCCAGAACGCGATTTTCAAGAGCTATGACGGCCAGCAGCAGGTGGTGTTGACCGCCATCGTCAACAGCCTGATCCTGCTGCCCTTCATCCTGCTGTTCTCCCCCGCCGGCTTCCTTGCCGACCGCTTCGCCAAGCACCGGATCATTCGCCATGCGGCCGCCGCCGCGGTGGTGGCCACACTGCTGATCACTTTCTGCTATTACCAGGGCTGGTTCTGGGCCGCCTTCGCGCTGACCTTTGCGCTGGCGGTGCAGAGCGCCATCTACAGCCCGGCCAAATACGGCTACATCAAGGAACTGGTGGGTGCCAAACGCCTGGCCTCGGCCAACGGCGCGGTGCAGGCCATCACCATTGCCGGCATCCTGCTCGGCACCTTTGTATTCTCCCTGCTATTCGAGGCTCTGCTGCCGGCGGCGGGTAGCGCCTCGCCGGGGGAAACCATGGGCTACATCGCCCCCATTGGCTGGGCGCTGGTGGCCCTGTCGGTGCTGGAATGGCTGGCCGCCAGCCTGTTGCCGGCACGGGGCAGGGGCGCCTCCGGGCAGCGCTTCGAGATCACGCAGTACCTGCGCCTGGGCTACCTGGGACGGAATCTGAAGGTGTTGCGCGGACGCGATGCCATCTGGTTGTCCATTATCGGCCTGGCCACTTTCTGGGCTATCGCCCAGGTCATGCTGGCGGCTTTTCCGGCCTTCGCCAAGGAGACCCTCGGCGAAACCAATACAGTGGTGATCCAGGGCGTGCTGGCCTGCACAGGCATCGGTAGCGCCCTCGGCTCGGTGCTGGCCGGACGCGCCTCGAAGAACTACATCGAAACCGGGCTGGTGCCGGTGGGGGCGCTGGGTATCGCCGTCGGTATTGCCCTGCTGCCGTTGCTGGGCAGCGCCACCGCCATGGCCCTGATGTTTTTGCTGGTGGGCATCATGGGGGGGGTGTTCATCGTGCCGCTGAACGCCCTGGTCCAGTTCCACGCGCCGAAGGAGCAGCTTGGCACCGTGCTGGCGGGCAACAACTGGGTGCAGAACGTGGCGATGATGGGCGCACTGATCGCCACTGTCGCTTTCGCCAGTGTCGGCATCGACAGCGTGGGCCTGTTCTACATCCTCACCGCGGTGGCGGTGCTGGGCACCGGCTACACCGTGCGCAAGTTGCCCCAGTCGCTGGTGCGTTTGTTGGTGACCGCCATCCTCAAACGCCGCTACCACCTGCAGGTGCTGGGCTTTGACAACCTGCCCCAGTCCGGCGCCACCCTGCTGCTGGGCAATCATATTTCCTGGATCGACTGGGCCATGGTGCAGATGGCCTGCCCGCGCCCCATCCGCTTTGTGATGCTCAAGCGGATTTATGACACCTGGTATCTGAAACCCCTGTTTCGCGTTTTCGGGGTGGTGCCCATCGCCGCCGGGCAGAGCGAGGAGGCGCTGAAGACCATCAACGCCCTGCTCAGGGCCGGGGAGTGCGTGTGCCTGTTCCCGGAGGGCGCCATCAGCCGCAATGGCCATCTCGGCAAGTTTCACACCGGTTACGAGCGGACGCTGGAAGGAGTGGAGCAGGGGGCGATCGTACCCTTCTATCTCCACGGGCTCTGGGGCAGCAGTCTGTCACGGGCCGGGGAGGG
>JBKDZQ010000158.1:0-2691 GCA_047971325.1 Parahaliea sp. | reverse complement strand
CTATCCAGATCCGCCGGCCCGTCGTCCGCGCCGGCATTGGTGACATAGTCCGCGTAGCCGGGCGCCATCGGCAAGCTGGTGATCGCCCGCACGCGGCCGGCGAAGTCCGGGTGCAGGGTGGCGGGGTCGCCGGTATCGATGCCGGTGTCGGCAATGGCGATGATTTCTCCGGCTCCGGACAGCCCCAGGCCCGCCACATCCAGGCTCAGCCCAATACCCATGATAGTGGCGGCCACATCATTCGATGGCCGCTTGAGCATGAGCGGCCGGATCTTCCACACCCCGTGCACCGCCGCCAGCTCGCGCAGGCGCTTTTTTCCGCCACTTTTGCCGGGGTCGTGTACCACCGCCAGCGCGGCCCCGGCATCGCTGCTGCCGACCCTGAACCCCAGCGCCTCGACCGCGGCCAGCCCGGCCTCCATATCGGCGCCGTCAAAGAACTCCAGGGTGTAGGCACCCGGCAGCACCCGCGTGCGCGGGAGCTCGCTGTGGCTGATACCGGTTATGCCGTGCTGGTGGTACAGCACCCGCGTGCGCGGGAGCTCGCGCACCGGCGCCGAGGCGAGGCCCCGCCGCAGGCCCTCGGACAGCCGATGTTCGTGGCGCAGATGGCCCATCCAGCGCACACAGGGCAGGCCGGCGATGGCCTGCCGGGCGCTGTCGTCGGCGCGCACAATATAGGTATAGTCGGCAAAGGGCGTGCGCAACTCACCTCCGGCACCCTCCACCTCCCGCAGCCAGGCTTCCTTGACCGGTCCGACAAATTGCACCAGATAGTGATGGGGCGCCGCCGACAGGCGCCTGGCGCCCCGGTAGGCGGGGTGGGCGCGCTGCCGTCCACGGGCGTCGATGCGCGCTTGCTGTGTATCGATCAGCTTCTCATCCACCCGGATCCGGTAGTGGGTACTCACGTCATCGACCGTGAATGTTCTGGCCAGTGCCTCCCTGTCTTCGGCAGGAACTTCGAGCAGGATGAAGCCGTCGTAGTGTTCGATCACCGGATAGGATGCGGCGAGACGGGCCTGGTCGCCGGCGTTGCAAAATACCTTGAGAATAAGGTTCATCCTCCCTAACCCCAATACTGTTTAGTTAGTTCATTTTCTGCCAAAATGGCGCCATGTTTCCGAAGGAGGGAGAGGCATGGCGAGAACCAAGGCAGAGCTGTCTACAGGAGCCAGGCTTGCGGATTACCTGACGGTGGGGTTTCTGGCCATGAATTGTCCCGTGGAGAAGGTGCGGGAAGCGCTGGAAGCGCACGGTGTGCAGAGCCAGCGACGACGCGGCCTGCCACGCGAAGTGCTGGTGTATTTCGTCATGGCCATGGTGCTATACGCCAACGTGGCGTACGAAGAGGTATTACGCCTGGTCATCGAGGGCCTGCGCCAGCTGCTGGGTGATGAGGCGCTGGCCAGGACTACCGTTACCAAGGGCGCCATTTCACAGGCGCGCAGTCAGGTGGGTGCCGCGCCGCTGCGCCAACTCTATGACGAACTGGTTGGACCACAGGGTCCGCCGGGTATGCCGGGAGTCTGGTATGGTGGGTTGCGCGTCATGGCCCTGGACGGCTCGACGCTCAACATGCCGGATGAAAAAGCCAATGCCGCCCATTTTGGCTATCCGGGAGCCTCGAGGGGTAGCAGCGCCTTTCCGCAATTGCATTTCGTTGCCCTGGCTGAATGCGGCACCCACACCCTGTGTTATGCCAACCCGGGCCACTGCCGCAGTGGCGAGCGCGCCCTCGCTGAGCCAGTGATCGACCGGGCGGATGCCAGTATGCTGGTGACGGCAGACCGGAACTTCTACAGCTACACCTTCTGGCAGCGAAGTTGCGCTACGGGTGCCAGGCTTCTGTTTCGGGTCAAGTCCAACCTGCGCCTGCCACGTGAGCAGGAACTCGCCGATGGCTCTTATCTGACCACGCTATACCCCAGCAACAAGGACCGGCGGCGCAAAACCAGAGGGGTCCGTGTTCGGGTCATCGAGTACGCTCTGGAGGGCATTGCCGATGCAGGGCCCTCCTACCGGCTGATCACCAATTGGTTCGATTCTACAGAGGCTCCGGCACTGGAATTGGCCGCCCTGTACCACCGGCGCTGGACGATTGAGCAGGCGTTTGATGAATTCAAGGTGCGCTTGGCCGAGCGTGCCGTCGTCTTGCGCAGCAAGCGCCCGGAACTGGTCGAGCAGGAGTTTTATGCCTTACTGCTCGCACACGCCGCTGTGCGGCGCCTGATGACCGAGGCAGCGGCCACCAGTGCCCAGGCCGCCGGGGACTTGTCATTCCTTCACGCGGTGCGCGTACTGCGCCGTCGACTGCCGGCCGCTGGCGCTATCCCCCCCTGAGCAGCGCAAATCCTGGCTGGATAGTGTGATGTGCGAAATCGCGAATGGCCGCGCGGTTACCAGTTGCGGCAAGCGCAATCCTCGCGGTGTGAAACGCAAGATGAGCAGCTTCAAGCTTCGCAAGCGGGGTGATCCATTGAACCAACCGTGCGCGCCGGTCCCGCGCATAATATCTAACTAAACAGTATTGTCCCTAACCCCGCGCGCTTGCTATCCATTGCATTCAATCTAGTTCTACTTTGTCAGATTTAACTAGCTGACAGCAAAGGATAAATTTACAATTGGCGGTATCCACAGGCCATATTTCGGCAAACAGGATGATTTTCAAACCACCCAACGTATAGATCA
>JBKDZQ010000157.1:0-2916 GCA_047971325.1 Parahaliea sp. | reverse complement strand
CGGCTTTGGCGGCATCCTCGCAAATATTCCCGGTGCCGGGCTGGCCTACTCGGCTTTGGAAAATGCCCTGCATCACGATGACCCGGTACTGCTGGGGGAGTTGGCTGCCCAGCTTGGGCTTTGTGCCGATGACGGTTACCCGGCGCTGCTGGCCGCCTTTGATGCTGCCGGCCCCCTGCAGCAACTGGTGGTGCACAAGCTGGTGGTCGCCGCCGGCTACAGCAACGGTATGCTCTACAACTTCTACACCGTCGCCATCGCCAGCGGCGCGGCGCCACTGGTGATTTTCATGGGGGTGGGGGCCATGACCGACTTCGGTCCGCTGCTGGCCAACCCGCGCACGCTGTTGCTGGGAGCTGCCGCCCAGTTTGGCATTTTCGCCACGGTGCTGGGGGCGGTTGGCCTGAGCGCTCTTGGACTGATGAATTTCAGCATTGCCGACGCCGCCGCCATCGGCATCATCGGCGGGGCCGATGGTCCCACCGCCATCTACGTGTCCAGCATACTGGCGCCGGACCTGCTTGGCGCCATCGCCGTGGCCGCCTATTCCTACATGGCCCTGGTGCCGCTGATCCAGCCGCCCATCATGCGCGCACTCACCACCGCGCAGGAGCGGGCCATCGAGATGAAGCAGTTGCGGCACGTGTCGAAGCTGGAGAAGATTGTGTTCCCGCTGGTGCTGCTGATCCTGGTGGCCCTGCTGCTGCCTGATGCCGCACCGCTGCTGGGCATGTTCTGCTTTGGCAACCTGATGCGGGAATGCGCGGTGGTGGAGCGCCTGTCGGATACCGCGCAGAACGCACTGATCAACATCACCACCATTTTCCTCGGTCTGTCGGTGGGTTCCAAGCTGGTGGCCAGCAAGTTCCTGGATGTGGAAACCCTCGGCATCCTCGGACTCGGCATTATCGCCTTCAGCATCGGCACCGCCTCCGGCGTGCTGATGGCCAAGCTGATGAACCGCTTCAGCACCGTGCCGCTCAATCCGCTGATCGGTTCCGCCGGGGTCTCGGCGGTGCCCATGGCGGCCCGGGTATCGAACAAGGTGGGTCTGGAGGCCAACTCCCAGAACTACCTGCTGATGCACGCCATGGGCCCGAATGTGGCCGGGGTAATCGGCTCGGCGGTGGCGGCGGGGGTGATGATCAGCCTCGTTGGAGGATAGGGGCGGGAGCCTTCGCGCTGGTTGGTACCGTCCTGGTAATTCTGTACACTGTGCGGCCATGACTGACTGCCGGATGCGCTGTGCATGAACCCCAACTACCTTGATTTCGAACAGCCCATCGCCGAGCTGGAGGTAAAGATCGAAGAGCTGCGGCACGCCGGCTCTGATGCTGATATCAATATCAGCGAGGAAATCGAGAAACTGCGGGAAAAAAGTACCCGCCTCACGGAAAAAATCTACAGTGACCTCAGCCCCTGGGACATCGTCAAGGTCGCCCGCCACCCCCTGCGGCCCTATTCCCTGGACTATATCCCCCGCATTTTCACCGAGTTCGACGAGCTGCACGGCGACCGCCACTTCGGCGACGACAAGGCCATCGTCGGCGGTGTGGCCCGCCTCGACGGCCGCCCGGTCATGGTGATCGGCCAGGAAAAGGGCCGCGCGGTGCGGGACAAGGTGCTGCGCAACTTCGGCATGCCCAAGCCCGAGGGTTACCGCAAGGCCCTGCGCCTGATGGAAACCGCCGAGCGCTTCAAAATGCCGGTGATCACCCTGATCGACACCCCTGGGGCCTATCCCGGCATCGACTCCGAGGAGCGCGGCATCAGCGAGGCCATCGCGCAGAACCTGGCGGTGATGTCGCGACTGGCCACACCCATCCTGTGCGTGGTGATCGGCGAGGGCAGTTCCGGTGGCGCCCTGGGCATCGGCGTCGGTGATCACCTGGCCATGTTGCAGTACGCCACCTACTTTGTGATCTCGCCCGAGGGCTGCGCCAACATCATCTGGAAGGGCAGCGAGTTCGCGCCCGAAGCGGCCCAGGCCATGGGGGTGACCTCCAGCGTGCTGGAGGAGCTCGGCATTGTCGATGCCACCATTGCCGAGCCTCTGGGCGGTGCCCACCGCAATGTCGAGCTGATGGCCGGGCGCATCCAGCAGCATTTGGTCGGCGAACTGGAGCGCCTGCGGCAACTGCCGCTGGAGACCATGCTGGAACAGCGCTACCAGCGGCTGATGTCCTACGGCAACTGAGCCGGGGTCGCGCCGGCCGGTGAATCCGCCAGGATCAGAGGCCGCTGACCCGCTGGCCCCCGCCACCCTTGCTGCCACCCTCGCCGCTCTGGCGAGCGCCCCCCGCTGGTGGCTCGCCCTCAGCGGAGGGCTGGATTCTACCGTGCTCCTGCATCTGCTGCTGGCGGCGCGTGCCCATGCTCCGGCCTTGCCTCCCCTGTATGCGCTGCACGTCAACCACCAGTTGCAACCCGCCGCCGATGACTGGCAGCGCAGTTGCGAGCAGCTCTGCCAGCGGTTGGCGCTGCCGCTGCACTGCGAGCGGGTGCGGGTCACGCCCGACGGGCGCGGCCTGGAGGCGGCGGCCCGGGAGGCCAGGCACGCGGTGTTTGCGCGTTGCCTCGGGGAGGGCGAGGTGCTGTTCACCGCCCACCACCAGGACGACCAGGTGGAGACTTTCTTCCTGCGCCTGCTGCGTGGCGCGGGGCTGGAGGGGCTTTCCGCCATGGCCGCCACCCGGCCGCTGGGGCGCGGGCTGTTGCACCGGCCGCTGCTGGGCGTGCCGCGTGCGCGCCTGCAGGCTCTTGCCCGCCAGGGCGGGCTGGAGGTGATCGATGACCCTTCCAATGCCGATACTGCTCTGGATCGCAACTACCTGCGCGCACAGGTGCTGCCCCTGCTGGAGCGGCGCTGGCCCGGCTATCGCGCTACCGTGAGCCGTGCCGGCGAGCATCTGGCGG
>JBKDZQ010000156.1:0-1861 GCA_047971325.1 Parahaliea sp. | reverse complement strand
CCTACTACCGCAAGAATGACATGGCCTTACTGCAGAATTTCCTAGCCTGGCAACCAACGGAAGAAAAAGGCCACGAGAGCGTAGGCCTGCGCACCCTGCTGCGCGGAGAGCACGACTGGCTGAGCTGGATTGCCGGGGCCGAGGCGGAGTTCACCGACGGCTGGCTGAAGGAAGTCCAGGCGGAGCCCTTCAGCCCCAACCAGCCCGCCGGTGTGCACTACGACTACCAGGTGGATGCGCGCACCGCCGCGGTCTTCGCCCAGTTGAGCTGGGTGTTGGCCGAACGCTGGACCCTGGACGGCGGCCTGCGCTTCGAAGACACCCGCTACAAGTACGACAACCGCGCCGGCGACGGCCCCGCCTGCGGCCCCGAGGCCAGCGCCTGCCGCTTCTATCGCCCCGGCGACCGCGAGGACAGCTTCAGCGACCCCTCTTTCAATCTCGGCCTCGCCTTCGAATACCGCCCCGGGCAGGTGCTGTTCCTGCGCGGCGCCCACGGCTTCCGCTCACCGGAAACGGCCGAGCTCTACCGCCTGCAGGCCGGCCAGCGGGTGGCGGACCTGGATTCGGAGCAGATCGTGAACATCGAGCTGGGACTGCGCGGCACGGCGCTGGACAGCCACCTGGGCTACAGCCTGTCCCTCTACCAGATGCGCAAGGATGATGTGATTTTCCAGGATGCCGACCGCTACAACGTCAGCGGCGCCAAAACCCTGCACCGGGGCGCGGAACTGTCGCTGGACTACCGCTTCGCCCGGCAGTGGTACGCCGGTCTGGATTTCACCTTCGCCAAGCATACCTACGACGACGACTCCAGGCTGCTCGGCGTCGACCAGTCCATCGAAGGCAAGGATATCGACACCGCCCCGCGCCGCTTTGGCAGCGCCCGCCTGGGCTGGCGTGGCGAGCTGGCCCGTGCGGAACTGGAGTGGGTGTATCTGGATGAATACTACCTGGAGCCCACCAACAGCTACCGCTACCAGGGCCACCAGTTGCTCAATCTGCGCGCCAGCACTCCCCTTGGCGAGGGCCTGTCGGCCTCGGTGCGGGTGACCAACCTGCTGGACGAGAAGTACGCCGAGCGCGCCGACTATGGTTTCGGCCAATACCGCTACTTTGTGGGCCAGCCAAGAAGTGTCTATCTGGAACTCGACTACCGCTTCGGCGGCTGAGTGAGCCGCCGCCAGTGACAGCGGAAGCGGTCGCTCAGGCCATCGGCCGGATACCCACCGCCTCGCGCACTTTCGCCAGCAGCGGCGCGCTGTAGTTGCGGGCGCGGTCGGCACCGTGCCTGAGTACGGACTCGATATAGGCCGGATCGGCCATCAGCCGGCTGTACTCCTCGCGGGCGCTGGCCAGGTGGTCGTTCACCAGTTCAAACAACTGCTTCTTCGCTTCGCCCCAGGCAATGCCGGCGGCGAAGTCGGCTCGCATGCGAGCCGTTTCCTGGGCGCTGGCAAAGGCGGACCAGATCTGGAACACTGTGGAATCGTCCGGGTCCTTAGGCTCACCGGGCTCCAGCAGGTTGGTCTTGATCTTGTTGATGTGCTTTTTGAGCTTTTTCTCAGGAAGAAACAGGGGAATGGTGTTGTTGTAGCTCTTGCTCATCTTGCGACCATCCAGGCCCTGCAGTACCGCCACATGATCCTCCACCTGGGCTTCGGGCAGGGTAAACAGCTCAGCGAAGTTGTGGTTGAAGCGCTGGGCAATGTCCCGTGCCATTTCCAGGTGCTGGATCTGGTCCCTGCCCACCGGCACCCGGTGGGCGTTGAACATGAGAATATCCGCGGCCATCAGCACCGGGTAATTGAACAATCCCATGGTGATGCCAAAATCTTCATCCTCGCCGGCGGTCTCGTTG
>JBKDZQ010000155.1:0-2276 GCA_047971325.1 Parahaliea sp. | reverse complement strand
AACCGCGCCGCCAGCGCCCTCGGGCGCAGCTACCCCGTCGGCCTGACTGCTTTCGTGGAGGCCATGAACGCCAAGGCCTGGGCGCTGGGCATGACCCACAGCAGCTTCGCCGACCCCGCCGCCCTGCACAGCGGGAATGTCTCCACCGCCGCCGACCTGGAGCGCATGGTCAGCGCCGCCGCCGACTACCCGCTCATTGCCGAGGCCAGCACCACCCACCGTCTGCAGGTGCGCCCCTACCGGGACCGCGGCCCCCTGGTCTACGGCCACCCCCACCGCCTGCTGAAAAACGACAGCTGGGATATCGGCCTGTCCAAGACCGGCTACATCAACGAGGCCGGGCGCTGCCTGGTGATGAAGGCCAATATCCGCGGCGAGGAGTTGTCCATCGTGCTGCTCAACTCCTTCGGCAAACTGACCCCCTTTGGCGATTCCAACCGCCTGCGCCGCTGGCTGTTGGCCGGCAAATAGGCCCTCTTTCCCGCTTGACCGCACCCGACGACCCTGAAACACTGGGCTATAGTCAGCCCGTGGGGGGGGTGGTCATGCACAAACGGCGTCAATTCCTGCAGCTTGGCACCACCGCCACCGCAGTGGCTCTCCTTGGCACCCACGGCCCCACCTGGGCCAGTTCTCCCAAGCCCATTACCAAGACCATCCCCAGTTCCGCAGAACAGCTGCCAATCATCGGCATGGGCACCTCCCGCACCTTCGACGTGGATACCAGCAACGAGGCCATCGCACCACTGAAGGCGGTGCTGGATGCCTTTTTCGCGGCCAACGGCAGCGTCATCGACTCCTCCCCCATGTACGGCAAGGCCGAGTCGCGGGTGGGGGACATACTGCGCGACCTGAACCCGAGGCCACCGCTATTCGCCGCCACCAAGGTGTGGACCGAAGGTCGCGAAGCGGGCATCGCGCAGATGGAAGAGTCCGCGAAGCGCATGGCGGTGGAGCGCTTTGATCTGATCGCCGTGCACAACCTGACCGACTGGAAAACCCAGCTCGACACCCTCAAGCGCTGGAAGGACCAGGGCCGGGTGCGCTATATCGGCATCACCACCTCCCACGGGCGCGACCACGAGGAATTTGTCCGGGTAATGCACAGCGAGCCGCTGGATTTCGTCCAGTTCAGCTACAACATCGAGGACCGCGCTGCCGAACAGACCCTGCTGCCCACCGCCACCGAGCGCGGTATCGCGGTCATGATCAACCGCCCCTTCCAGCGCGGCTCCCTGTTCGGCCCGACCCGTGACCAGGCGCTGCCGGCGTTGGCGCAGGAGATCGGCTGCGGGAGCTGGGGCCAGTTTTTCCTCAAGTTCATCGTCGGCCACCCGGCGGTCACCTGCGTAATTCCCGCCACCTCCAAGCGCCATCACATGGAAGACAACATGCAGGCCAACTTCGGCCGCCTGCCCGATGCAGCCCAGCGCCAGGAGATGCTGAGGATCTTTGCTGCCCTCAAGGCCCGGGCTTGAACCCACCTCGCCCCGGCCCGCTCCAGCGTCTGCTGGCGCTGGCCTGCGATATCCGGCCGCGGGAAGCGGGCGCCACCCTGGCCTCCTTCGCGCTGGTACTGGTGCTGATGGGCGCCTACTACCTGCTGCGCCCGGTGCGCGACGCCATGGCCAGCGACTGGTCGGACGCGCAGGTCAGCT
This sequence comes from Parahaliea sp., assembly GCA_047971325.1. GTDB lineage: Bacteria > Pseudomonadota > Gammaproteobacteria > Pseudomonadales > Halieaceae > Parahaliea. Next base: position 618 of record JBKDZQ010000155.1, on the reverse strand, counting down.
GGCTGTGGACCCTTACCTTCTTTTTCAGCGTCGCCGCGGTATCGCTCTACGGCGCGGCGGTCACCCGCCTGCGCTTCCATCACCTGGTACCTGCCGTCTACGGCTTCTTCGCCATCACCTTCGTGGCGTTCTACCTGGCCGCCAGTGGCGATGATGCTCGACCGCAGTGGATGGACCAGGCCTTTTACGTGTGGATCAGCGTATTCAGCCTGTTCCATATCTCGGTGTTCTGGAGTTTCATGGCCGACATTTTCTCCAAGCCCCAGTCCCAGCGCCTGTTCGGCTTTATCGGCGCCGGCGCCAGCGTCGGCGCCATCGGCGGCCCGGCCCTGGTCACCCTGCTCGCCGGCAGCGCCGGCAGCGAGCCACTGCTGCTGATCTCCGCCGTCCTGCTGGTCCTGATCCTGCCGCTGATCACCCTTTTGCAGCGCCTGAAAAATACCGCCCTGCACAACAGTGATGTCAGCTCCGACGAGCGCAACCTCGACTACATTGGCGGCAACCCGCTGGCCGGCGTCGCCCAGTGCCTGCGCAGCCCCTACCTGCTCGGCATCTGCCTGTACATTTTCCTCTACACGGTGCTCAGCGCCTTTGTGTACTTCGAGCTGAAAAACCTGC
>JBKDZQ010000154.1:0-9341 GCA_047971325.1 Parahaliea sp. | reverse complement strand
CACCAGCGAGGCGTTGGTGCCGCCGAAGCCGAAGCTGTTGGACATGATCCGCTGCAGATCCACGTCGTCGTGGCGTTGCAGGGCGATGGGCAGGCCCTTCGCTTCCGGATCCAGGTGCTCGATGTTGGCGGAGGCGGCGATAAAGCCGGCCTGCTGCATCAGCAGGGAATAGATGGCCTCATGCACGCCGGCCGCACCCAGGGAATGGCCGGACAGGGACTTGGTGGAGCCGATCACCGGGATGTGGTCCCGGTCTTCGTAGGCGGTGCGTACGGCTTTGAGTTCCTGGATGTCGCCGGCCGGGGTAGAGGTGCCGTGGGCGTTGATATAGTCCACCGGGCCTGTCACCGTGGCCAGGGCCTGGCGCATGCAGCGCACCGCCCCTTCGCCGGAGGGCGCCACCATGTCGTAGCCGTCGGAGGTGGCGCCGTAGCCCACCAGTTCGGCGTAGATCCTGGCGCCGCGGGCCCTGGCATGTTCCAGCTCCTCCATTACCAGCATGCCGCCGCCACCGGCGATCACGAAACCGTCGCGGTCGGCGTCGTAGGCGCGGGAGGCGCGCGCGGGGGTGTCGTTGTACTTGGTGGACAGGGCGCCCATGGCGTCAAACAGGCAGCTCATGCTCCAGTGCAGGTCTTCGGCCCCGCCGGCGAACACGACATCCTGTTTGCCGAGCTGGATCTGCTCCATGGCGTTGCCGATGCAGTGGGCGCTGGTGGAGCAGGCGGAGGAGATGGAGTAGTTGACACCCTTGATTCTGAACGGTGTCGCCAGGCAGGCGGACACGGTGCTGCCCATGGTCTGGGTGACCCGGTAGGGCCCCACCCGGCGCAGCCCGCGCTCGCGCAGGGTATCCACCGCATCGGTCTGGCTGGCGGAGGAGGCGCCCCCGGAGCCGGCGATGATGCCGGTGCGCTCGTTGGAGATTTCCTTCTCCTCGAGGCCCGCGTCGGCGATGGCCTGCTGCAGGGAGATGTAGGCGTAGGCTGCCGCGCCACCCATGAAACGCAGTTGCTTGCGATCGATATGCCCGGCGATATCGATGTCCGGGGCGCCGGCGATGTGCGAGCGCATGCCAGCATCGATCTGCTCCTGGCGCAGGGCAATACCGGAGCGGCCTTCGCGCAGGGATTCGGTGACAGTGCTGGCGTCGTTGCCCAGGCAGGATACAACGCCAAGCCCGGTAATCACTACTCGTCTGGACATGGCCCTAGAAAGACTCCGTAGAACTGAAAAGACCTACACGCAGGTCGGCTGCATGGTAGATTTCCCGACCATCGACAGACACGCTACCATCGGCGATGCCCATGATCAACTTGCGCTCGATCACCCGCTTCATGTTGATGTGATAGCCAACCTTGCGGGCGCTGGGCAGGATTTGCCCGGTGAATTTGACTTCTCCCGAGCCCAGGGCACGACCGCGACCCGGGTTGCCGCGCCAGCCCAGGAAAAAGCCCACCAGCTGCCACATGGCGTCGAGGCCAAGGCAGCCCGGCATGACCGGGTCGCCGGGGAAGTGGCACTGAAAGAACCAGAGATCGGGGTGAATGTCCAGCTCGGCGATGATCTCGCCCTTGCCGTAGCGTCCGCCCTCGGAAGCGATGTGGACGATGCGATCCACCATCAGCATGCTCCCCGTGGGCAACTGGGCGTTGCCGGGACCAAACAGCTCGCCGTTACCACAGGCGACCAGCTCTTCTTTGGCGTATGTGTTTTTTCCGATCATTAGGGATTCCAGTTGTGCCCCGACCTGTGCGCAAAGGTGCGTCCCGCAGGCGTGTGGCTGGCCGGTCTGGGCCTGTTTCTGCGTGGACGTCCATTCTAATGGTTGCTGGCGACAAGTCCAGCGCGGGGCGGCGCGCCGCCGCAGCGCCCCTTGCGGGGCGATTTCTCCGCCTGCTGCGAACGCCGTCACGTTGTGTAGCGGATTATCGGGCTTCGGCAGTGGCGGCGGGTAGCTCCTGCGAGCATGGATCGGCTACCATGGGCAGCCCGTGAGGTGGTGGGGCGTACTGCGAGATTGATCGCCGGCCACCGGCACCGGCGCGGTAACCTTTGCTGAAGCACAAGGATCGTTATGCTTGTTCCTGTACTACTGTCGGGCGGGGTCGGAAGCCGGCTCTGGCCCGTATCCCGTGAACTCTATCCCAAGCAGTTGTTACCCCTGGCCGGCGAGTTGACCCTGTTGCAGGCGACCCTGCACCGAACCGTCGGCCTGTCCACCGCCGCTCCCGTGGTGGTCTGCAACGAGGAACACCGCTTCATGGTGGCCGAGCAGTTGCGCCAGCTCGGGATGGCGCCCGGCGCGCTGATCCTTGAGCCGGCCGGCCGCAATACCGCGCCGGCGGTGGCCCTGGCGGCCCTCTACCTGCAGACACAGGACCCGGAGGCGGTGATGCTGGTGCTGCCGGCGGACCATCTGATCCAGCGTGTGGAGGCCTTCAGCGAGGCGGTGAGCCAGGCGCTGCCACTGGCTGCCGGCGGTCGCCTGATGACCTTCGGCGTAGTGCCGGCCAGCCCCGAGACCGGCTACGGCTATATTCGCCGGGGTGGCGAGATTGCGGCCGGGGCTTTCGACCTCGACCGTTTCGTGGAAAAGCCCGACGAGGCCACTGCCCGCGGCTACCTCGACAGCGGTGACTACCTGTGGAACAGCGGCATGTTCCTGCTGCGTGCCGACACCTATCTGGAACAACTCGAGCAGCACGCGCCGGCCATGCTGTCGGCCTGCCGCGAGGCCATGGCCGGCGCGGTCACCGACCTCGACTTCGTGCGCCCCGATGCGCAGGTGTTCAGCGCTTGTCCGGCGGACAGCATCGATTACGCGGTGATGGAGCACACTGATCTGGGCGGGGTGGTGGCGCTGGACTGCGGCTGGTCCGATATCGGCGCCTGGTCGGCCCTGTGGGAGGTGTCCGAGCGGGATGAAAGCGGCAATGCCTGTGTCGGCGATGTGCTGCTCGATAACTGCCGCAACAGTTACTTCCGCAGTGATTCCCGCCTGGTGGCCGCCACCGGGGTGGACAACCTGGTCGTGGTGGAAACCCCGGACGCGGTACTGGTGGCGGACCGTGACCAGGTGCAGGACGTGAAGCGCCTGGTCAATGCGCTCAAGTCGCAGCAGCGGCCGGAAGCTGCGTTGCACGCCCGGGTATACCGGCCCTGGGGTTCCTACGAGTCACTGGTGACGGCGGACCGCTTCCAGGTCAAGCGCATTATCGTCAACCCCGGACAGAAGCTGTCCCTGCAGATGCACCATCACCGGGCGGAGCACTGGATCGTGGTGAAGGGTACCGCCGAGGTCACCTGCGACGAGCGGGTGTTCCTGCTGCGTGAGGACGAGTCCACCTATATTCCGCTGGGCCACAAGCACCGCCTGGTCAATCCCGGCAAGGTGCCGCTGGAGCTGATCGAGGTGCAGTCCGGCACCTACCTGGGGGAGGACGATATCGTGCGATTCGAGGATGTCTACGGTCGCCAGGGTGGGGCCTCGCCGGCGCCACAGGGCAGCCAGAGGTCAGCGTCATGATCAACAAGTGCCTGTTCCCGGTGGCGGGCTACGGTACCCGCTTTCTGCCGGCCACCAAGAGCATGCCCAAGGAAATGCTGCCCATCGTCAACAAGCCGCTGGTGCAGTACGGGGTGGAGGAAGCCATTGAGGCGGGGATGAAAACCTGCGCCCTGGTGACCGGTCGCGGCAAGCGGGCCATCGCCGACCACTTTGATATCAACTACGAACTGGAGCACCAGATCTCCGGTACCGGTAAGGAGGTGTACCTGGAGAGCATTCGTAATGTGCTCGACAACGGTATCTTCACCATGGTGCGCCAGCGGGAGATGCTGGGGCTCGGGCACGCCATTCTCACCGGGCAGTCGCTGGTGGGGCACGAACCCTTCGGCGTGGTGCTGTCCGACGACCTCTGCCTGAACGACGGACCGGGGGTGCTGTCGCAGATGGCGCAGCTCTACAACCAGTTCCGCTGCTCCATCGTCGCCATCCAGGAAGTGCCCCGGGACCAGGTGCACAAATACGGGGTGATCGCCGGTGACAGCCTGAAGGACGGCATCTACCGGGTGGCGGAAATGGTGGAGAAACCGGATCCGGACCAGGCGCCCTCCAACCTGGCCATCATCGGCCGCTACATTCTTACCCCCGATATCTTCGACATCATCCGCAACACCCCGCCGGGGGCCAACGGCGAAGTGCAGCTCACCGACGCCCTGCAGACCCAGGCCAGGACCGGCTGCGTGATGGCCTACAGATTCCGCGGGCGCCGCTTCGACTGCGGCAGTGTGCCGGGCTTCGTCGAGGCCACCAACTACGTTTACGAGAACATCTATCTCAAAGGTGCTGTCCAGTGACGCTCACCTGCTTCAAGGCCTACGATGTGCGTGGCCGCATTCCCGACCAACTCAACGAGGACATCGCCCGGCGTATCGGTCGCGCCTACGCCGAGGTGGTGAAGCCTGGCAGGGTGGTACTGGGACACGATATCCGCCTCACCAGCCAGGCCATCAAGGCGGCCCTGGCCGAGGGGCTGATGGAGCAGGGGGTGGATGTCTACGATATCGGCCAGAGTGGTACCGAGGAAATCTACTTCGCCACCACCCACGCCGGGATGGGCGGCGGTATCGCCGTCACCGCCAGCCACAATCCCAGGGATTACAACGGCATGAAGTTCGTGCGCGAGGGCTCGCGGCCGATCTCCGGCGACACCGGCCTGTTCGATATCCGTGACCTGGCGCAGCGCAACGATTTCAGCCCCGCCGCCCGGCGCGGGCAGTTGCAGCCGCTGGACACCGACGCCGCCTACATCGAACATCTGCTGGGCTATGTCGATGTCAGTGCGCTGAAACCACTGAAGATTGTGGTCGATGCCGGCAACGGCGGGGCCGGACGCATTGTCGACCTGCTGGAACCCCACCTGCCATTCACCTTCGTCAAGTTGCACCACGAGGCCGATGGCAACTTCCCCAACGGCGTGCCCAATCCCCTGCTGGAGGAAAACCGCAGCGCCACCCGCGCCGCGGTGCGCGAGCACGGGGCGGATCTCGGCATCGCCTGGGACGGTGACTTCGACCGCTGTTTCTTCTTCGATGAGAGCGGCGGGTTTATCGAAGGCTATTACCTGGTGGGCTTGCTGGCGCAGGCTTTTCTGCAGAGGGAGCCGGCGGCCGCCATCGTGCACGATCCCCGGCTGACCTGGAACACCGTGGCCATCACCCAGGCCATGGGCGGGGTACCGGTGCAGAGCAAGACCGGCCACGCTTTCATCAAGGAGCGCATGCGCGCGGAAAACGCCATCTACGGCGGCGAGATGAGCGCCCACCATTATTTTCGCGACTTCGCCTACTGCGACAGCGGCATGATTCCCTGGCTGCTGGTCACCGCCCTGATGGCCCGGCACGACAAGCCGCTGTCGGCGATGGTGGCCGAACGCATGGCAGCCTTTCCCTGCAGCGGCGAGATCAACCGCACCATAGATGACCCGGCGGTGGTACTGGCGAAAGTGGAGGCGGTGTACGCGCCGGCGGCGCTGAGCGTGGAGAAAGTGGATGGACTCAGCATGAGCTTTGCCGACTGGCGCTTCAATCTGCGCATGTCCAATACCGAGCCGGTGGTGCGGCTGAATGTGGAGTCGCGCGGCGACGCCGCGCTGATGCGCGACAAGACCGCGGAGATTCTCGCCCTGATGGCGAGCTGAATAGCCAACGGCCGCCCGTCAGGTTTGCTTCGACCCGCAGCGGCCTTGGTACTCTGGCCACTACATGCCGTTCACCTGCCGCCACCGGTCCAGCAGGCGCTCTGTGGCGGGGTCCAGCGCGGCGGACTTTGCCACCCCCTGCATGCGCTCGAAGATGTCCACGCCGATTTCCTTGCCCAGTTCCACCCCCCACTGGTCGAAGGGGTTGATGCCCCAGAGCTGGCCGCTGCAGAAGGTGCGGTGCTCGTAGAGGGCGATCAGCGCGCCCAGGCTGTGGGGGGTGAGCGCATCGAAGCTGATGATACTGTTGGGCCGGTTGCCGGGCATGGTCAGGTGCGGTGCCAGCCGCTCGGCTTCCCGGGCGTCCACGCCCCGCGCCAGCAGTGAGGCGCGGGCTTCCTCCAGGTCGCGACCCACCAGCATGGCGCGGCTCTGGGCCAGGCAGTTGGCTACCAGCCGGGCGTGTTGTTCCACCATGCCGGTGTGGGTGCTCAGCGGCAGGATGAAATCCGCCGGGCACAGGCGAGTCCCCTGGTGCAGCAACTGGTGGAAGGAATGCTGGCCCAGAGTGCCGGCGGAACCCCACAGCACCGGGGCGGTGTCGTAGTCCAGGCCGCCGCCGTCGCCGGCCACCGCCTTGCCGTTGCTCTCCATGGTCAGTTGCTGGAGGAAGTCCGGCAGCCGGTCCAGGCCCTGATCGTAGGGCAAGACCACATGGTTGGCGGCGCCAAAGCCGTTGCAATACCAGATTTCCAGCAGGCTCATCAGCATCGGCAGGTTGCCCGCCAGCGGTGCGCTGACGAAGTGGGCGTCCATGGCGGCGGCGCCCTCCAGAAACTGTGCGAACTGCTCCCATCCCAGAGTGATGGCGCAGGACAGGCCCACCGCCGACCACACCGAGTAGCGACCGCCCACCCAGTCCCACAGGGGCAGGCAGTGGTCGCCGGAGATGCCGAATTCCGCCGCCGCCGCCAGGTTGGTGGTAACGGCGAGGAAGTGCCGGTTCAGGTCCGCCTCGCTGGCACCGGCGTTGAGCAGCCAGCTGCGGGCAGCCAGGCTGTTGGTGAGGGTCTCCTCGGTGCGAAAGGACTTGGAGCAGATGATAAACAAGGTGGAGGCCGGTTCCAGCTCGAGCAGGGTGTCCTGCAGGTCTGCCGGGTCCACGTTGGCGACGTAGTGGCAGGCGATAGCGCCGGCAAAGGGCCGCAGTGCCTCGCTCACCAGGCGCGGGCCGAGATCGGAGCCACCGATGCCGATATTCACCACGTCGGTGATGGCCTGTCCGGAGAACCCGGTCTGTTCGCCGCGATTGATCCGTTGCGCCCAGTGGCGCATGCGCTTGCGGGTGGCCTGCACCTCGGCGAACTTGTCTTCCAGCCCCGGTGCGCTGCCCGCTCGCAGCAGGCTGTGCAGGGCGGGGCGCCGCTCGGTATGGTTGAGCTCCACTCCGGACAGCAGCTCCCGGGCGCGCGCCTCCAGGCCGGCCTCGGCACCCAGTTCCAGCACCTGGGCGCGGGCGGCGTTATCGAGCAGGTGCCGGGAGTAATCCAGTTGCAGGCCGGCCGCGGTGGCGCAGAAGGTGGTGGCACGATCCGGTTCGGCGTCGAACAGGGCCGGAACGCTGGCGGAGCGCAGGGCGCTGGCCAGCATTCGCAGCTTGCCGAAGGCGGGAAGGTCGGTCAGGGTCTGGAAGGGTGTCATCGGCTTGCCCGGGGGAGAAGGCACCAGAGTATAGGAAGCGCGGCTGACGGGTGTAAAGTGGCGCCAGGATGCGGGGAGCGGCGCCGTGTTCGTCGCGCGGCTGGTCAGCGGTCCCGTTGGATCGACAGGGCGGTCACCGCCAGCAGTGCGTCCCGTGCTTCGGTCGCTGCCAGCCCTTCCAGACAGGCCAGGGCGCGGTCGTGATACTCGCCGGCCCTGGCGCGGGTCAGCTTGCAGCCACCGCAGCGCTGCACGGCGGCGACGATCTCGTCGAGTTGCTCGGCGGACTTGTTGTCGATGGCATTGCGCACCAGGGTCCGCTCCGCCTGGGAGCCGTTGGCCATGACCTGAATCAGCGGCAGGGTGACCTTGCCCTCGGTGAGGTCGTCGCCGACATTCTTGCCCATGGCGGCGGGGTCGCCCTCGTAGTCCAGCACGTCGTCGATCATCTGGAAGGCGATGCCGAGATTGAGCCCGAACTCGGCCAGCCGCTCGCGCCGGTCGCCGGTCACCCCGCTCAGGGTCGCGGCGCCGTGGCAGGCCGCCGCGAACAGCACCGCGGTTTTGCGGGTGATGACTTCCAGGTAGTCCGCCTCGCTGGTGTCCGGGTTGCCGGCGCGGACCAGCTGCAGCACCTCGCCCTCGGCGATGGTGTTGGTGGTGTCGGCCATCTGGCGCAGAATGTCCATGTCCGCCAGTTGCACCATCAACTGGAAGGCGCGGGTATAGAGGAAGTCGCCCACCAGCACGCTGGGGGCGTTGCCGAATTCGGCGTTGGCAGTGGGGCGGCCGCGGCGCAGGGTGGACAGGTCCACCACGTCGTCGTGCAGCAAGGTGGCGGTGTGGATGAACTCGATCACCGCGGCGAAGGTCACATGGCGTTCGTCGCAGCCCCCCAGGGCGGCCCCGCAGAGCAGCGCCAGCAGGGGGCGCAGGCGCTTGCCGCCGGCGTCGACGATATAGTGGCCGATGTTCTCCACCATGGGGACGTCGGAGTGCAATTGCTCGACGATCAGGCGGTTCACCGCCTCGAATTCCCCGGCGATGCTGGCGCGAATGTCTTGCATTAGATTGGGTGCCCTGGAAAATCGGGCATGCTAGGGCGCGCCTTTGGCACTGTCAAGGCGACCCGGGCGCCAGCAGAGTTCTCGAGCCGGTTTCAGGTGACGGTTCCCGAAGGAAAAACAGTGCTTGTCCACAGGCACTGTTTTGAGTAGAATCGCCGCCCTCTGTGCCCGGGCCCGGTTCATCCGGCCTTGTGGGTACGGTTTCCAACTGTTTATGCCTGGCTCTGCCCCCTGGCCCTGTGCGGTGAGGGTTGTAACTACCGCGAGCAGGCCAATTGAACGGAGCGCGCAATGTACGCAGTTATTGAGAGCGGTGGCAAGCAGCACCGCGTGGTTGAGGGTGAAACCCTCAAACTGGAGAAGCTGGAAGTGGCCACGGGTGACACCGTGGAGTTCGACCGGGTTCTGATGATCGGCGGCGACGAGGTGAAGATCGGCACGCCCTTCGTGGCGGGTGGCAAGGTGACCGCCGAGGTGGTGAGCCACGGTCGTCACGACAAGGTGAAGATCGTCAAATTCAACCGCCGCAAGCACTATCGGAGGGAGACTGGCCACCGCCAGTGGTACACCGAGGTGAAAATCACTGGTATTTCGGCCTGAGGGAGGTTATCGACGATGGCACACAAGAAGGCTGGCGGTAGTACCCGCAACGGCCGCGACTCGGAAAGCAAGCGTCTGGGCGTGAAGCGCTTCGGCGGCGAGAGGGTTCAGGCCGGCAGTATTATCGTGCGTCAGCGCGGCACGCGCTTCCACGCGGGTGATAATGTCGGCATCGGTAAGGATCACACGCTGTTCGCCAAGGCGGAAGGCCGCGTGGAGTTTGTGGTCAAGGGGCCGGACAGCCGCAAGTTCGTTCAGGTGGTGAGCG
>JBKDZQ010000153.1:0-3080 GCA_047971325.1 Parahaliea sp. | reverse complement strand
GCTGCTGCCAGTGACTGTCCCGGTGCCCCGGCAGCAGGCTGAGAAAGTCCGACTGCAACCAGCCGCCGCGGGGCCAGTACAGGGCCGCCAGCACTGCCAGCAGCGCGACGCCGAGACCGAACAGGGCCAGGCGCGCGCTACTGGACATCGCCACCGCAGCGGTCACTGGCGCCGGCGCTGACGGCGCTGAATTCGATCAGGGTGCGGGTGCCGTTGTGCTCCCGCAGGTCAAGCTGCTGCAGGTGGTCCCCACCCTGTAGCTCCACCCGCTCGATGATCTTTTGCAGGCGGCCCTTCGGGCTCAGCTGCAGTCGCCAGGGCTGGGACGCAAGCTCGCCATTGACGGCGAAGTAGCGTTGCAGGCCCGCCAGGTCGCCCTCCATGAACCCCAGCAGGATGCGCGCCATCAACTGGCCGCTGCCGTGGTCACGCACTACCGCGCCGTCGAGGGTGACGGTGGATCCCACCACCTGCATCAGCGAGGGCAGCGGCTCGCGCACCTGCCAGCGCAGTCCCCTGGTGCGATCGAGGCAGAACTCCCCGGAGGACACCATGGGCTGCTCCAGGAAAGTCAGGTAGGTGGACTGGCGGAACTGCCCGCCCAGGGCCTCCCGGGGCACCAGTCGTGCGGCGAGTTGCGCCAGTGGGTCATCGGCGACCCCGGCCCTGACCGGCCCGGCGGCGAGCACTGTCAGTGCCAGCAAAGTGAACAGCAGTAGTACTCCTTTAACTTGATATTGCCCTGTTTGGTCAGGGGCACTCCGATGCGAGGTCCCTGTCTCCGGCACCGCAGGGCGAGACCGTAAGCGACAGGGATGTCGCGATCGAGCCCCCAGGGATGGGTTTACGGCGTGTCTCGACCCGCAGTGCCGAGACAGGGACCGGATCGAATACAGCAATATCAAGCTAGAGCCGAATTTGAAGAAAGGAGCATGCCGTCCATGAGCGACGCCCCCATCCTGTTTGACGAACTGCCGGCCGCCGCCGGCCGCATCGGCCGGGCCACGCTGAACGTGCCCGCCACCCTCAATTCCCTGACCCTGGAGATGGTCGACCTGTTGCAGGCGAAGCTGGATGCCTGGGCCGGGGACGAGGGCATCGCCGCCGTGTTCATCGAGGGCGGCGGCGACAAGGCCTTCTGCGCCGGGGGCGACGTGCAGGCCCTGCACCGCTCGGCGGTGGAGCGGCCCGGCGGTCCCTGCGACTACGCGGAGACCTTTTTCACCCGCGAATACCGCATGAACTACACCCTGCACACCTACACCAAGCCGATCATCTGCTGGGGCCACGGCATCGTCATGGGCGGCGGCCTGGGGGTGATGGCAGGCTGTGGCCACCGGGTGGTTACCGAGACCACCCGCATCGCCATGCCGGAGGTCACCATCGCCCTGTTCCCCGATGTGGGTGGCAGCTGGTTCCTCAATCACATGCCGGGCAGCTCAGGCCGTTTCCTGGCGCTTACCGGTGCCTCGATCAACGCCGCCGACGCGCTGTTCACCGGCCTGGCGGACCGCTTCATCGCCAGCGAACACAAGGCCGCGGTGCTGGATGCCCTGCGACAGCAGCGCTGGACGGCGGATGCGGCGGCCAGTCACGGTCTGGTCCGCCACGTGCTGCGGCCCTTCGCCGGGCGCAGCCTCGGCAGCCTGCCGGTGGCGCAGGTGGAACCGCACATGGCCGGTATCGAGCGCCTCTGCGACGGCGACAGCGTGCACGAGGTGATCGATAACATCAGCGGTCAGCAGACCGACGACCCCTGGCTGGCCAAGGTCCGCGACAGCCTGGCCCACGGCTCCAGCTTGGCGGCGCTGTGGATCGACCGCCAGCTGTTCGAGACCCGCCACGCTTCGCTGAAGGAGGTGTTCCAGGCGGAAATCCAGCTCGCCACCAATGTGGTGCGCTACCCGGAGTTCGCCGAGGGGGTGCGCGCCCTGCTGATCGACAAGGATCGCCAGCCGGCCTGGCAATACACCGCGTCGCGAGCGGTGCCTGCCGCTGTACTGGACAGTTTTTTCCGTGCCCCGTGGGATGACAACCCGCTGGCTGACCTGTAATTCACCCGAAGGAACCCGATATGGCTAACGTCGCATTTATTGGTCTTGGCAACATGGGTGGTCCCATGGCCATCAACCTGCTGCAGGCCGGCCACAGCGTGGCGGTGTTCGATCTTTCCGAGGCCGCCTGCAAAACCCTCGCCGATGCCGGCGCCAGCGTGGCCGCCAGTGCCGCCGGGGCCGCGCAGAAGGTCGACTATGTCATCAGCATGCTGCCCGCGGGCAAACACGTGGCGGGCCTGTACTTGGGTGCCGAGGGTCTGCTGGCGCGGCTGGATGGCAGCACCACGGTGCTGGACTGCTCCACCATCGACGCCGCCACCGCGCGGGAAGTCGGTGAGGCGGCGGCGGCTGCCGGTATCGGCTTTATGGATACTCCGGTATCGGGCGGGGTGGCGGCGGCAACAGCCGGCACCCTGGCTTTCATGTGTGGCGGTAGCGCCGACACCTTCCCCAGGGCCAGGGCCATCCTCGCCGACATGGGCAAGAATATTTTCCACGCCGGTCCCGCCGGCGCCGGCCAGGTGGCCAAGGGCTGCAACAACATGCTGCTGGCCATTCACATGATCGGCAGCTGCGAGGCCCTGGAGATGGGCGCGCGCAACGGGTTGGACCCGAAGGTGCTGTCGGAGATCATGCTCGCCAGTTCCGGCCGCAACTGGTCGCTGGAGGTCTACAACCCCTACCCGGGGGTGATGGACAAGGCGCCGGCGAGCAACGGCTACAAGCCGGGTTTCATGGTCGACCTGATGGTCAAGGACCTGGGGCTGGCGCTGGCGATTGCCGAGCAGTGCGACTTCGACAATCCGATGGGACAACTGGCGCGCCGCTTGTATAGCGAGCATCAGGCGGCGGGCAACGGGACTCTGGATTTTTCCAGCATCCTGCAAAAGCTCCAGGGCTGATTGATCCTGCCCACCGACAGTGGACACGTAGCTAAGCGACTTTTTGTGCCTCAAACGCTACCGGGCTGATAAAGCCGTTGGCGCTGTGTCGGCGGGTTCGATTGTAGTCCACTTCGATGTA
>JBKDZQ010000152.1:0-2949 GCA_047971325.1 Parahaliea sp. | reverse complement strand
CCTTCACGTACTCGACAGTAAGTTCCAGTGCACCCTCGGCGGCGCCCACTGCCTGTGCGGCAAGGCCCAGGCGCTCCCGGGGCAGCTCTTCCATCATGATGATAAAGCCCCGGTTTTCCTCGCCCAGCAGGGCTTCCGCGGGTATGCGCAGGTCCTGGAAGAACAGCTGGGCGGTGTCGGAGGTGTGCTGGCCGATCTTCTCGATCTTCTTGCTCTTCTCGAATCCCGGCAGGCTGGCGTCGACCAGGAACAGGGATGTGCCTTTCGCCCCCTTGCCGGGGGTGGTGAGGGCGGCGACGATCACCAGGTCGGCATGGATGCCGTTGGTGATGAAAATCTTGGAGCCGTTGATGATCCAGTGGTCACCGTCGCGTACGGCGGTGGTGCGGATGCCCTGCACATCGGAGCCGGCCCCCGGCTCGGTCATGGCCAGTGCGCCCACCGCCTCGCCGCTGACCATTTTCGGCAGCCATTGCTGTTTCTGCGCCTCGGTACCGTGGCGGGCGATGTAAGGGGCGACGATATTGGAGTGAATGCTGGTGCCGGTGGCGATGCCGCCGTAGCCCAGGCGTGACAGTTCCTCGATCATGGCCAGGGTGACGTGGGGTGTGGTGCCGGCCCCGCCATAGGCTTCATCCACATCCGGGCACAGCAAGCCGGCGGCGCCGAGGGTGTTCCACAAGGTCCGGGGCACGATATGTTCGGCCTCCCACTGCTCGAAGTGGGGGGTGATTTCCTGATCGAAGGCGCGGCGGGCCATGTCCCTAAACAGGGTCAGTTCTTCGTTGTTCATGGGCAGTGCTCGAGCGGAACAAAAGGAGGCAGCAGTGTGAGCAATGCGCGCCGGGAACTCAATGATGCAAGATGACAGTTTTTGATAAAAAACGACAATGATTGGCGTTTTTGCCATGTTTTACGGTAAAAAATCCACCTTAGCGCATAGGAATTACCATCAGATGACCCTTTTTTTCCGATCTGCATCGCCACCCATTTTGTTTGCCCGGGTGCTGGTGGCTCAGGCCCGCTCCCTGGAGGCGCCCGGGGCACGCCTGCTCGACAGCCGACGACTGAGCCGGCCGGCCTATCGCCGCAGCTGGCGCCGGTAGCTCTGGCGCTATCTTCGAAGGGGTTTTTTGCGGCAGTGCTAGCAAGTTGCGGGACGAATGCTACACTAGCATTTTCGCCAACCATAATCAGGAGCACTGTCACCATGCGTCAGTACACTCAGTTCTATATCGACGGTCAGTGGGTCGACCCGCTTACCCCGCGCACCCTCGAGGTGATCAATCCGGCCACTGAAGACGCCTGTGGCGTAATCAGCATCGGGTCCGCGGCGGATGTGGACAAGGCGGTTGCCGCAGCACGCCGGGCTTTCGAGAGCTACGGTTACAGCTCCCGCCAGGACCGCCTCGATCTGCTGGCGGCCTGCATCGATGCCTACAAGAAGCGCATCAGCGATGTCGCCGATGCCATCCGCGAGGAGATGGGCGCGCCCAAGACGCTGGCGGTGCAGGCCCAGGCCGCCACCGGCCTGGGTCACCTGGCGGAAGCCCTGCGGGTGCTGAAGGACTACGAGTTTGAAGAGGAACTCGGCGGTAACCGGGTGTTCAGGGAGCCGATCGGCGTCTGCGGCCTGATCACGCCCTGGAACTGGCCGGTCAACCAGATCAGTTGCAAGGTGGCGCCGGCGCTGGCGGTGGGTTGCACCATGGTGCTCAAGCCCAGTGAAGTGGCGCCGCTGTCCGCTTATGTGTTTAGCGAAATCATGCACGAGGCCGGGGTGCCGGCGGGTGTGTTCAACATGATCAATGGCGATGGCGCCGGTGTTGGCACCGCCCTCAGCAGCCATCCCGGTGTGGATATGATGTCCTTCACCGGTTCCACCCGCGCCGGCACGCTGGTGGCCCAGAACGCCGCCACCACCGTCAAGCGCGTGGCGCAGGAACTGGGGGGCAAGTCCGCCAATATCGTTCTCGATGACGCTGAGCTGGAGCCCGCCATCACCCGCAGCCTGCTGCAAATGTACACCAACACCGGCCAGTCCTGTAACGCCCCCTCGCGTATGCTGCTGCCCCGGGCCAAACTGGCGCAGGCGGAGGACATCGCCCGCAAGGTGACCGAAACCATGGTGGTGATTGGTGACCCACGGGAGGAAAGCACCACCATGGGGCCGGTGGCCTCGGAAGCCCAGTTCAACAAGATCCAGGGATTGCTGCAGAAAGGTATCGACGAAGGCGCCAAGCTGGTAGTTGGCGGCATCGGTCGTCCGGAGGGTATCGACAAGGGCTTCTTCGTGCGCCCCACCGTGTTCTCCGACGTCAACAATGACATGACCATCGCCCGGGAGGAGATTTTTGGCCCGGTCCTGGTGATGATCCCCTACGACAGCGAGGAAGAAGCCCTGCGCATCGCCAATGATACGCCCTACGGCCTGGCAGGTTATGTGCAGAGCGACAATATCGAACACGCGCGCAAGGTGGCCTCGCGCATACGCGCCGGCAATATCCACATCAACGGCGCCGTGGGCGGCTTCGAGGTGCCCTTTGGCGGCTACAAGCAGTCTGGCAACGGCCGCGAGTGGGGAGCCCACGGCTTCACTGACTACCTGGAAATCAAGGCGGTTGAGGGCTACAGCGCCTGATGGCGAAAGGCTTCGTACTCGCCATCGATCAGGGTACCACCGGCTCCACGGTGGCCCTGATGGATGGCCAGGGTTGCATTCGCGCCAGCGTCAACCATGAGTTTCCCCAGATATTCCCCCAGCCCGGCTGGGTGGAACACCGCCCGGCCGATATCTGGCAGTCGGTGGAGAAGGGTATTCGCGCGGTGTTGCGCAGGCGCGTGTGTAAACCCTCGGACATCGCTGCCATCGGCATCACCAATCAGCGCGAGACCGCCCTGTTGTGGGATCGCGATTCGGGCGAGGCGCTCAATAACGCCATTGTCTGG
>JBKDZQ010000151.1:0-4453 GCA_047971325.1 Parahaliea sp. | reverse complement strand
TCCAGGGAGATCCCGGTGCCCTCGCACCACCATCGCGCAAGCTGCTCACCCCCGGGCATGATCTCCATATCTACCGTCTGCCCGGCACCCAGCTGGTGGTAATCCATCCCGAGGATCATTTTTTTGTAGCGCAGCTGAAGCCCCAGCCGCCGCGCGAGTTCCCAGAAGAACTCGCCCTCATCCACCACGGTATCTGGCGCCTCGACCACCGGCGCAGTGTACTGGACAAAAGGTTGGGTATAACCGGCAATTCCGTCCAGTACGGTGGACAGATCGTGGCGCTCATACTGCAGTTTGGGAGCCAGCACATAGTGGGACAGGCGCGCGGTGTCGGTCATGCGGGGATCGATGCTGACCAGCAGGTCAAGCCCGGAAAACGCACGCAGCGTTTTTTCCGGCTGCCCCAAAGCAGTGAGCGGATTGCCCCCGAGCACGATCAGGGCGCGGATGCGATGGTTCCCGGGGGTCAGTATCTCGTCCGGCAGGGCGCCGGTGGGCAGCTCACCGTACAACTGGCCGGTATCGACACTGTGGCATTTCACCCCACTCTCCCAGGTACGATTGGGCGGCACCGCCGACTCCACAAAGGCGCGCGGGAAGAGCACACTGCGGTTGGCAACCGGGTCTCCGGCACGAGGGTAATTCCCGCACAGCGCGTTAAGACATTCCACCAGGTGGACATTCAGATTCGAATGAGGCCCCATGCAGGGTCCGGTCCCGACCACTGCGAGGGATTTTGGCGCCGTGGCGAAGACGCGAGTCGCCTCACGCAACTGGGCCGGCGCAATCCCCGCGCGCTGCTCCACCCGTTCCGGAGTGAATGGGTCGACTGCCTGCCGCAGGGCGTCCACCCCCTCGACATGGCGCGCACAGAATGCCCGGTCCTCCCACCCCTGTGCCAGTACCAGCCTGATCATGCCGGCGAACAGAGCGGCGTCCTCTCCGGGTTTCAGCGCCAGATGCTGGCTGGCATGACGGGCGGTTTCGGTGTTCCGCGGGTCCACCACGATCAGTTCGGCACCCCTGCGGCGCAGTTCGGTCAGCGCGCGCCCCGGCCGGAAACAGCCGATCAACTGGTGCGACACCACCGGATTCTTGCCGACCAGCATCAGCGCATCGAGGCCGTCGATGGCATAGCTGCCTGTGGCCATCGTCCCCATGCGCAACGAAGCCACCCAGCGCGCCGACTGATCGATGGTCATGGTCGAGAAGAGGTTGGGAGAACCGAGTTCGCACAGGAACGACTTCATCAGCGGCCAGGAAAGACCGTTAAAATAAGAGCCTGTCCCGTAAAAAATGCCGACCGAGCGCGGCCCGAATTCATCCACCAGTGCCCGGATGCGAGCGGCGATCTCGGCGAAGGCCCGTTGCTTGTCGATAGCCTCGAAGTCCCCGCTCACATTTCGCTTGAGGTTGTCCGTCAGCCGAGCGTAGTTGCCCTCGCCCAGATCCAAACTGGCATTGGCCTTGACGCAAAAATAGCCCGAGGTCATCAGGTGATCGCGGTCACCGCGCAGTCCGACCAGACGGTTATTCTCCACCTCAAACTCCAGCCCGCAGTGACTGGTGCAGTTCCGGCAGTAGGTCTTTACTGTCTTTGGCATGAGCAAGCACCCGCGCAAGCGCTGTTATTGGGGGAATTCACCTTCCACACGGTGGGGCAGCATTTGTTTTACGTTGTTCATGTCACGGCGCGAGCAGAACTGAGCGGGCGTGGGACAACTCACGAAACCCGTGTTCCCCGTGATAGGCACCAATGCCACTGTGGTTGATACCGCCAAAGGGCAGGCGGTGTTCCACACAGTGCATCAGGCAGTCATTGACCGTAACGCCGCCCGAGGAGGTATTGGCCAGTACTTCATCAACGAATGCATCGTCGCGTGAGAATATGTACAGCGCAAGCGGCTTGTGTCGCCTGTGCAGGGCCCGGTAGACCTCATCCATTTCGCGATAGGTGTACACCGACAGGATGGGGCCAAACACCTCTTCCTTATCCATGCGCGCCGTTTCGGGCAGATTGACCACCACAGAGGGTTCGATGGTCCTGGAAGCAGCGTCTACCTTGCCGCCACAAACCAAAGTGGCGCCCTGTGCCACGGCGTCCTCGATATAGCCGGCCACCCGCTCAAAGTTGCGCTGGTCGATAATTTTCCCCAGCGCATCACCATTCACCTGAGCGTCGGTATAAAAGGACTTTTTAAAGGTGACCTGCAGCGTTTCGAGAAACAGGTCCAGCGATTCCTCGGGCACCCAGACCAACTCCGGACACAGGCATAGCTGCCCGCTGTTCATCCCCCGGTAGACGGCGATCCTGGCGGCAGTCGCGGCGATGTCGGCCGAGCGGTCTACAATGACGGGGTTCTTGCCACCCAGCTCAAGGGTGACACTGGCCAGATGCCTGGCCGCCGCAGCCATAACGATCTTCCCCACCGCCGGACTGCCGGTGAAAAAAATATGGTCGAAAGGCAGTTCCAGCAACCGGTTCGCGAGATCCACCCCACCTTCCATCACCGCCACATCAGCCTCGTCGAACACACTGCGGATAATCTCCGCGCAGAGAACGCTGGTGGCAGGTGACATTTCATTGGGCTTGACCACCGCGCAGTTCCCTGCAGCGACAATCGCCGTCAAGGGCTGAAAAATCAGGTTGAGGGGAAAATTCCAGGGCCCGAACAGAAGTACCCTGCCCCGTGACTCATAGGTGATGCGGGCGCGGTGCTGGCTGAACTGGGGAGACGGCGAGACCTCCTCAGGCTGCATCCATTGCTCCAGATGCGCGATGGCGTCATCCAACTCGGCATAGGTGGTGTAGAGATCGCCTTTGGCTGCACGGCGATCCTTGCGCAAATCGCTGTACAGCGCTTCGAACACAGCCTCTTCCCTGCGCTGTATTTCCGCTTTCAGCGCAGTCAGCCGGGCAACGCGATCTGCGGCCGTGGATTGCTTGTTCCGCCACTGTCGCTGCGACTGCAGTTCGAATACGCGCTGAATCTCGTCGGTATCAATATGGCTGTTGCTGGACATCACTTATTTCCTGTTCGGGTAAAATCTCAGGTAGCGGACTTGGCCGGCACGGGTTTCGTCAAATGGCGTGCTGGGCATCATTGACACGGATGCAGGCACCGGTGACCGCACCGGATGAGGCGGAGACCAGGTACAACAAAGTACTGTCCAGTTGCGATGGTTCACAAACACGCTTCCTGGGAAATTTCTCGACCATCCTGTCTCCCATGGACGCCAGATAGGGTGCACTCATCTGCGAGCGGAACAGGCCCGGCGCGATGGCATTGACATTGATCCCCTCTCGCGCCCACTCCACGGAGAGCGTTTCCGTCATACGCAACAGGGCGGATTTGCTGGCGCAGTAGAGCACCTGACGGGTACCAGGGGTGTATGAGAGAGCACCGATGGAGGCGATATTCACGATATTTCCCGGCATACCCGCCCGGATTAATCGCTTGCCCACGGCCAGGGAAAGCAGATAGGGTGCCCGGATATTAACCGCAAGCAATCGGTCGATGTCCTCGAAATCCGGCTCGGCAGACATCGGCAAGCCCGGTACACCGGCGTTATTTACCAGAATGTCCACCACACCCAGGGAGTCTTCCAGGCTCTGCACCGCAGTATCCAGCGCCCGGGCATCGCCAACATCAAGGGCGCAGGTGACCGCCTTGCCACCGCGCTCACGTATATTGTTGGCGATATCTTCCAATTGCGGTTCTCGCCTGGCGGCAAGCGCAACCGCCGCTCCCGCTTCCGCCAGTACGCGAGCGAAGCGCTCGCCCAATCCCCCACTTGCACCCGTGACCAGTGCCGTCCTGCCCTTCAGGCTGAAAGGCTTGTACTGGTGTTCCTCTAGCGCACCGGATGACACGGGATCAGCACCTTCTCGATGAAAACGCGTTTGTTCGCGCAGATCATTATTGTTGCTCGAGATTAATCTATTTATATTAGATATGTCAACAGAGCCTCCTGACACAGAACCTCCGGAACCCTAGCACCGGGGAGCTGCGGGTCGGGGACTCCCAATGCCAGTCAGTCGGCGCTGACCTGCGCGCAACCCTCGAGCCGGCCAAACAGGCCGTCGGGATCGTCTCGGGACAACTTGCCCGAGGTCGTCCTGGGCAGTGGCGCCGGAGAACGGAGGATGCGACGCGGCGCCTTGAGCGGACCGAGCACCTGGCGACTGGCCGCCAACACCCGGTCCAGGGAAATGTCGCTGGCGCCATAGACGACTGCCACCACGCATTCACCCCATTTAGCGTGAGGGCGTCCGAAAACCAGCACTTCCTGCAGACCTTCGATCTGGTCCATGGCGCGCTCGACTTCTGCCGGGTAGATATTCACCCCACCACTGATAATCATATGCTTCTTGCGCCCGGCGATCTCCAGAGAGCCACCCGCCGCATACCGTGCCGCGTCACCGGTACAGAACCAGCTCTCATTCCAGGCC
>JBKDZQ010000150.1:0-2079 GCA_047971325.1 Parahaliea sp. | reverse complement strand
TCCGCAGAGGTACAACCGATATCGGCTATGGCCTGCGGCCCTCACATCCGTTGCAGCAAAAAGCCAAGAACGTGGCCACCGCCGGTGAATCCACCCCGATGGACTTCGATCAGTTCAAGGCGTTTGTCGCCGATTACAGCCTGGAGAAGGTCAGCAAGCTCTCGGGCGTACCCGAACATAAATTGCTGGAGCTGGCGAAACTCTACGCCGATCCCGAGGTGAAGGTGACCTCCTTCTGGACCATGGGCTTTAACCAGCATACCCGCGGGGTTTGGTGTAACAACCTTATCTACAATATCCATTTGCTGACCGGCAAAATAGCCACCCCGGGCAACAGTCCGTTTTCACTCACAGGTCAACCTTCAGCCTGCGGTACTGCGCGGGAAGTGGGCACCTTCTCCCATCGCTTGCCGGCGGATCTGGTGGTGAATAATCCAGAGCACCGCAAGATTGCCGAGACCATCTGGAAAATCCCTTCCGGGATCATTCCGCCCAAGCCAGGCTACCACGCGGTAGAGCAGAACCGGCGTCTGAAAGATGGCGATCTCAACTGCTACTGGGTGCAGGTGAATAACAATATGCAGGCCGGCCCCAATATCAACGAAGAAGGCTTGCCAGGATACCGTAATCCGGAAAACTTTATTGTGGTGTCCGATGCTTACCCAACGGTTACCACTCAGGCCGCGGATCTCATTTTGCCCACCGCCATGTGGGTGGAGAAAGAGGGCGCCTATGGTAACGCCGAGCGCCGCACCCAGTTCTGGCATCAGTTGGTGACAGCGCCCGGACAGTCTCGCTCGGATCTCTGGCAGTTGCTGGAGTTTTCCAAGCGCTTTACCACAGACGAAGTCTGGTCCGAGGCTGTGTTGGCGGCCAATCCCGAATACAAGGGCAAGACCTTGTATGAAGTGTTGTACCAGAACGGCAATGTCAATAAGTTCCCTCTCAGTGAAAGCGATAACAAGTACCTGAACGACGAGGCCAATTACTTTGGTTTCTATGTGCAAAAGGGGCTTTTTGAGGAATACGCCACCTTTGGCCGTGGTCATGGTCACGACTTGGCTCCCTTTGAAATGTACCACCAGGCTCATGGTTTGCGCTGGCCTGTGGTTGACGGCAAAGAAACCCTCTGGCGCTACCGCGAGGGCTCGGATCCCTACGTTAAACCCGGCAAGGGCTTTGAGTTTTATGGCAAAAAAGACGGCAAGGCGGTTATCTTCGCGCTGCCATACGAGCCGGCAGCAGAATCCCCGGATGCAGAATATGATCTCTGGCTCTCCACCGGGCGTGTACTGGAACATTGGCACTCAGGCTCCATGACCCAGAGGGTACCCGAGCTCTATCGCGCCTTCCCGGATGCCGTGTGCTTTATGCACCCGGATGATGCCAAGAAACGCGGCCTGCGCCGAGGGGATGAGGTCAAGGTAGTGTCCCGTCGCGGCGAGATACTGACCCGGGTGGAAACCCGCGGCCGCAACAAGCCACCGGTGGGTTTGGTGTTTGTCCCCTGGTTCGATGCCAGTCAGTTGATCAACAAGGTGACTCTGGATGCCACGGATCCGCTGTCCAAGCAGACTGATTTCAAGAAGTGTGCCGTGAAAGTGATGAAGGCCTGAGGAGGATAAGAAGATGAAATCGAATCATACCCTGTTGGCCTTTGCTGCACTGATGACCACTTTGACTCTCAATGCTGCCGGCATTCCCGAAGATAAGGTGGCGACTTTGAGTCAGGCGCCGCTCAATAGCCAGCCGACACCGCATGTGATGCAGATGGTGAGAAATACGGACATCAAACAGACCCGTAACTACCCGATGAAGGCGCCGGTTATACCGCACAAGATAGACGGCTACCAGCTGGATCTTAAGGTCAACAAGTGCATGTCCTGTCATGCCAGCAGTCGCACCGGCGAATCGCAGGCGCCTATGGTGAGCGTGACTCACTATATGGACAGAGACAATAACTTCCTGGCCGAGCTGTCACCCAGACGTTATTTCTGTACCCAGTGCCATGTGCCGCAACTGGACGCCAGATTGATGGTGGAGAATGACTTTGTCGATATGGATCACTTGCTCAAGTCC
>JBKDZQ010000149.1:0-3490 GCA_047971325.1 Parahaliea sp. | reverse complement strand
TGCGCCGCGTTCCAGTAGCAAGCCATCATCTGGCTGCCGCGCACCTGGATCTCCCCCACCTCGCCCACCTCACACACGCGCCCTTCGCTGTTGACCAGACGCAGTTCCAGGGACGGAAGAGGCCAGCCACAGCTCCCCGGCGCATGTGCCGCAAGCTGCCGGCTCGGCAGGCTGATCATGCCCCCGGCCTCGGTACAGCCGTACACCTGACGAATGGTGACGCCTTTGTGGAGATATTGCTCAAGCAAGAGCTGTGACACAGGGGCACCGCCGACAAAAGAATGACTAAATCCAGTGAGATCGGCTTCCGCGAATTCTGGCCGGGCAGCCATCGATTCGTAGAGGATAGGTACGCCCGTCATAAAGGTAATACCTTCGCGCTGCAACAACTCCAGCGCCCGCCCCGCGTCCAGCCCCGCCTCGATATAGCAGCAGGCACCGACCATATAGAGCAGGGTGTACACACTCATGAAGCCGCCGGTGAAAGCCATTGGTGCCAGCACCAGTCCCCTGTCCTCACTGGTGAGTTGCAGGGCTGCTACCTGGCCCATGCTGGCATAGTAGGTTGAGCCGTGGGTGTAGACGGCTCCCTTGGGCAACCCGGAAGAGCCAGAGGTAAAGCAGATCGCGGCGGCATCGCCGGGCTCCCGCGGCACGGCCAGCCACTCGGGTGACAGTATATTCGCACGTTCCAGAGGCACGGCACTGGCGGCATTGCCATTACCTTCGCATATCAGCAACAGATCCTCGTCCGAAGCGCTCTGCGGGGGATAGCCCAGACGTCTGGCATCCCTTCCCCTGGCAACGACGGCCCGCAACTCGACACCCCTTGCGATTTCCTGCAGTTCGATATCGCCGTAACGCACGTTCAGCGGCACCATGATCGCACCCACCTTCAGGATGCCGAGATAACACAGCGGCCACTCCAGACAGTTGGGCAGCAAAATACCGACACGATCGCCCTTCTGTATACCCCACCACTCGTGCAGCAGGTGGGCAATCCGGTTACTGCGCTGTTCCACACACCGCCAGCTCAGACGCGCGTCCTCAAACACCAGCGCCGTAGCGTCTCCTCGCAAGTTCGCCCAATAGGGGCACATATTGGCAATATTCATAATTTCAGTGACCTGAAGGCCGGCCTTGACCCGGATATTACAATATACAATAATCGTATATTGTAATACAATGGCTTTGATTCACGACAGGCCACCCAGTCGCGGCGCTTACATATTATCTATAATAATTAGATTTAAAAATACCGTAGCGTTACCATTGGGCTTTGCACCGAAAAACACTCTTTGAAGGAGGAAATGGCAGATGCATCAGCAACGCGTCGGAGCTTGCCTGTGTGGCAATATCCAGTATCAATGTGAAGGTGAACCACTGACAGTCATCCAGTGCCATTGCAAAAACTGCCAGAAGCAATCAGGCTCGGCTTTCAGCGTCAATCTGGTCTACAAGATGCGGCAGGTACAGATCAACCGCGATGCCCTGGGCCACTATCAGGATCGCGGCGACAGCGGCAATCCGGTGCACCGCTATTTTTGCCCAAACTGCGGTTCGGCGGTGGTAACAGGCAACGCCGATCTGAGCGGCATCGGGGTGATCAAGGCCGGCACACTGAATGACACCGCCGGTATCGCCCCACAGATGAGCATTTGGGACTGCAGTGCCCAGGGCTGGGTCAGACCGCTTGAGGGCATTCCCCACTTTCAGCGGGAAATGGAGCAGCCCTGATCACCGCCCGCTTATCCGGCCACATCAACGATCAACTCGCGAATCCTGCCATCAACCTATAAAAATCAGTTGAATTCAGACAAAATAGGCCAAGGCATTGATTTCGAGGCGTATTTCCATGGGCAACGACCCGAACTCCACTCACCCATTGGGTGAAGCCGTCAGGGCTGAAAATGCCATCCCCGCGGAGGCTATCGCCGTCGATACTTTTGACGGAAAAATCCACGTTGAGTGGGATCCGACTGCCGCCGTCACCCCCATCGGTCAGCTCCCTTTTTTTATTCAGTTTCTCAAAGTCAGCGGGCTGTTTGATCGCTGGGTGACGCAATGTCCGCTGCGTTATCAGAGCAATAACGCGCCGCAAAAGAGGGATGTCCTGGGTTCATTCCTGTTATCTATTCTCTCCGGTCACAATCGATATGCTCATATGACGAGCTTGCTCAATGACCAGGTCAATTCACAACTTCTGGGTATGGCAAAGGTCGTCAGCGATGATTCCGCTCGTCGAGCACTGAAAAGGATTGATGAGGAAAACGGCGTTGAATGGCTGCAAACTCACCTCCAGCGTTGTTATGAGCCGCTGCTGACCCAGGACTGGATACTGGACGCCGACGTGACGGTCAAGCCCCTGTACGGTCATCAGGAGGGAGCAGAGATTGGCTATAATCCGCACAAACCGGGCCGACCCTCGCACGCGTATCACACTTACATGATTGCCAATCTGCGACTGATCCTGGACGTGGAAGTTCAACCCGGTAATTGCACTTCGTCAATGCATTCGTCCCCGGGACTTTGGGAGTTGCTGGATCGCTTGCCGCGAGATTGCTGGCCGACTTTTATACGGGGAGATTGTGATTGGGGGGTGGATGATGTGATGTGCACGGCGGAAGATAAAGAACTCCCTTACCTGTTTAAGCTGAAGAAGTCCAAATACGTTAAAGAGCTGATTAACAAGGCCCATTGCACGGGTGGCTGGTGCTATACCACGGCGGGTTGGGAAGCCCTTGAGAGTGAACTTCAGTTGCAATCCTGGGACAGAACACGGCGCGTTGTGGTGATTCGCCGACGGCTACCGAAGGAAGTCGTTCTGGCGCTGGAAAACCAGAAAGATCAACAAAGCGGGTTGGGGTTTATCGAAGATCCGGAAGACATACGCACTTTCGAGTACGCCGTTCTGGTGACCTCTTTACCGGACGAATGTCTCAGCATCGTTTGTCATTATCGCGATCGCGCGGATTGTGAAAACAACTTCGATGAAATCAAAAACCACTGGGGTTGGGGAGGCTTTACCACGAAATCCATCAAGCCCTGCCGTTTCATGGCACGCGTCATCGCGCTGATCTACAACTGGTGGAATATTTTTGTGCGTCTGGCGGACCCTGATAAACATCTGGAAGCGATCACCAGCCGCCCGTTGCTGTTGAGCTCAGTGGGAAAGCTGACAGAAACCGGCCGGCAGAAAACCATGACGATTACCCACTCCCACGGCCGCGCCGACCACGCTCAAAAAACCTATCGCAGGATACAGGCGTTTTTTGATCACTTGAAAGCCAGTGCGCCGCAGTTGAGCGATCTGGAGTGTTGGTGTCGAATTCTGAGCGAAGCGATGAAGAAATACTTGCGAGGACAGATTTTGAGGCCGCCGGATAATCACGTTTTGAATGGATAATGAGCCCCGAAAGGCATTGTGAAGACGAGAATTTCCGGCGATAAAGCCCGGGAAGGGGGAGTTTTCAACTGCTGAATTTAGGTT
>JBKDZQ010000148.1:0-3100 GCA_047971325.1 Parahaliea sp. | reverse complement strand
GGCCACGTTCGACAACGATAAAACGCATGGCATCCTCGTCACAACCCGCTTCACGGACCGCCGCACGCAGCGCCAGATACAGGGCATCGTCGCCGCAGCTGTCCACGACAATCACCTTTTCGCCTTCCTGGCCAGCGCGGTCTTTGAGCAAAGTGATGATGTTGTCAAGGTTGGCGACCTGTACCTCCGCCCCGGCATGTCGCAAATAGCGCTCCAGCAGAAAACCTGCCTCATCGTCCACTTTGACCAGCAACACCGGCAGACCTTGAAGGTTCGGGAGAGTCTCCGGGTGCATCTGCGCTTTTTCCAGGCGAAGGCATACCGAAAACGAGGAACCCACGCCCTCTTCGCTGGTCACCTGGACGCTGCCGCCCATCAGGTCGACCAGACGCCGGGTGATAACCAGCCCCAGGCCCGTACCACCGAAGCGGCGCGTGATATCCTGTTCGCCCTGCATGAAGGGATTGAATAATCGCTGCTGCACAGCCTCGCTCATACCGATGCCGTTGTCGACAACCTGGAAACACACGGACACGGAACTTTCCGCTTCCTCCATCAGCAGTACCTTGATGATCACCCGCCCGACCCTTTCTGCGAGGTCGCTGCTGAACTTGATGGCATTGCCCGCGAGATTGAAAAACGCCTGTTTCAGGCGCACCACATCGCCGAGCACCGCCGGCAACTGCGGATCACTGTATACCAGCAGTTCCACCGCATTGTCGAAGGCGACGTTGCGCAGGGAGTTGGCCACCCCCTCAACCAGTGGGCCAAACCGGAATGGCGCCTTCTCCAGTTCGATTTTACCCGCTTCGATCTTGGAGAAGTCGAGTACGTCATCGATGATGTTCTGCAGCATGAAAGCCGAGTCATTTGCCGTCGACAGCAGATCGTACTGGTAGGACGTCAGCGAGGTGTGGCTGAGCATATCAATGGTGCTGACAATCCCGTTCAGCGGGGTGCGAATCTCGTGACTCATAGTAGCGAGGAAGGTGGACTTGGCGCGATTGGCGCGCTCGGCTTCCTGGCGTGCACTGATCAGTTCCTGCTCAGCCCGCTTGCGCTCGGTAATATCGAGTACGAAGGTGACAAAAAACGCTTCCCGCCCCGGTGAGGCCGGCTGGAAAACGACGTTCTTTTCCACCGGAATTTCCCGCCTGTCGCTGGAGATATGGGCGCTCTCGAAGCGTATGCGACCCTGCGCCTTGATGTTTTTGGCGAGTCTGGCGAAGCTGGACGAGGTGAACTGCGGGTCGAAATCCCCAACACTCATCTCCAGCAACTGCTCCTCGCTGTAACCCAGGTGCCGGCAGGCCTCCTGGGTAACGCGGATGACCCGCCCCTGCAGGGACACCCAGAACTCGGCGATGCCGGTCAATTCCAGTGCCGATTCCGAAGTGGAGAGACTATCGTTCAGTTTTCTGATTTCGTCGCGCTCGCGCTTGAGCTCCTGCTCCGCGAACTTGCGCCCGGAAATATCCCGCATGATGCCGGTAAACTTGGTGACCGGGCCGAGCTCCATCCGGCTGACGCTCAGCTCCATCGGGAAGACCCTGCCATCGGCGTGCCTGGCCATCACTTCATGAACCCTGCCGTCACCTGGCAGTCCGCCCTGCCGGGCAAAGGGGTCCGCAGCGCTATCACCAGGCTCGCTGCGGGATTTCGCCATGAAGGTTGTGAACTTCTTGCCCTGGAAATAGCTTGCGGGCAGGCTGAACAGCTGCGCCATGGCCGGGTTGGCGCTTTGAATCAGGCCGCGTTCGTCGATAACGACGATGCCATCCATGGCGGTTTCAACCACCGCCGACAGCTCCGCCTGTACATTCCTGAGCTTGTACAGCGCGTCTTCGGCACGTTTTTTCTGCCGGGTCGACTCCTGAAGACTCTGCAACAGCGCTTTGATACTCTGCTTTTGCAGTATATAGATTGCAACAAGGGTAATCCCGGCCAGCAGCAGGGCCAGCAGGAAGTCCTTGATCAGTGCCCTGCTGACGGCCTGAACGGAGGCCGTTACTTCACGCTTGTCGATCTCCGCGGCAAAACCGATGCCCATTTCGACATCCCACAGCCAGGCACCGATTACCGGGATGCCGCGATAGTCGAGATAGGCTTCCAGGGTTGCACCACTACTGCCCAGTGTCGCTTCCCGCGCCATACGCGTCAGGGGGCCCTGCTGCATCTGGCCGGATTCGGTTTGACCAGATTCGGATCGGACGGAGTCGGCTCGGCCAGACCCGGCGCCAGGGCGGGACTCCCTCACCAACAGGTTGAGAATGCTGCTCTGCCCCGGCGCCAACATACCCTTGTTGACCAGTTTGTTTTCGTAGTGGCTCGGTGTCAGTATACGCCCCTGCCGGTCAAAGGCGTAGGTTTCACCGGAATCCCAGTGTCCCTCTGTGTGCAGCATGCCAAACTCATGGGAGGGATCGAAACGCACCATCAGCGCGGCCAGCACTTCACCGCGCTCATCAAAAACCGGTACCGCGATAAACATCGTCGGCAGGCCCGGCACCATGTCACCAGCGGCATTCATCAGGGTGACATCGGCCACCACCGGCGGCACAAAGACGGGTTTGCCGGCCAGCACCTCGCGCAGAAACTCCGGTCGCTGCTCACCCACCAGATTGTCGACACCGAGATTGCTGTCGCGCATCGAACCGAGGTTGATTCCCTGCTGGGAAACAATAATAGCGCCCTGGCCGTTGCGCTGATTGAGGCGTTCGCGGAAGAATTCGCGTAAATCCGCCTGGGCGATATTGTCCCTGAGTACCCCGGCATCGGGATTCAGGCGCAACAGCGCCTGCACAATTTCAATCAGTTCCGGATCGTCGGCCCAGCTTGCCACATTGTTCAGCGTGGGGACG
The DNA here is from genome assembly GCA_047971325.1 of Parahaliea sp. GTDB lineage: Bacteria > Pseudomonadota > Gammaproteobacteria > Pseudomonadales > Halieaceae > Parahaliea. The sequence goes on along the minus strand of JBKDZQ010000148.1, from coordinate 239 downwards.
TACCAAATATTATGGAAAATGTTCTGTGCGCTGGACACATAAGAGCGCAGCACATTCATGGCCTGCAGCTGCTGCCGTTGATCGATGTCGTGCCGGGAGGAGGCCGCCAGCAATCCCATGAAATAGAGCAGTACCAGAGCAATTGCCGCCAGCTGGAACACCGAGATCTCCATGCCCTGTATGCGCCATCCGGTATCGCCCCACCTGCCGGAAAAAAACAGGAACCGCAACAATCCACC
>JBKDZQ010000147.1:0-5547 GCA_047971325.1 Parahaliea sp. | reverse complement strand
CACGTTGTCGAGAAATTCGGTGCAGAAGTTGTGGCCGTACAGCGACATCGATGGCTGGATGGTGATACCCGGATTGTTCATCGGCACGATGAACACACTGATGCCGGCGTGGGGTGGCTTGGCGGCGGGGTCGGTGCGCGCGGCGAGCCACAGGTAGTCGGCCTGTTCGGCGAAGGTGGTCCAGAGCTTCTGGCCGTTGATGACCCAGTCGTCGCCGTCGCGCTCGGCGCGGGTTTGCAGCGAGGCCAGGTCGGAGCCGGCGCCGGGTTCGCTGTAACCCAGGCAGAACTTGATCTCGCCGCTTTCCAGGCGGGGCAGGAAGGTGGCCTGCTGCTCGGCACTGCCGTAGCGAATCAGGGCGTGGGCCTGGATCTCCCCCCGGGCGATGCGCGGCGAACCGGAGCGCTGTATCTCCTCGATCATCGCCAGTTGTTCCAGTGGGCTTTTGTCCAGCCCGCCGAAGGATTCGGGCCAGCTCATGCGGTGCCAGCCCAGCTCGCCGGTGGCGGCGGTGAAGTCGGGGTCGAATTCCCGCTGCTCGGCCGGCAGGGCGCGGTGCCGTGCCCGGCGCTCCGGGGTCCAGTAGCTTTCCAGCCAGTGGCGCACCTCGCTGCGAAAGGCATTGCCCTCTTCGCCGATATCGTACTCGGGCAGGTCGCGGCCCTCATCGAGCAGGTGGCGAGCCAGTTTGGACCGGGCCCGGGCGGTGCCGCCGAAGCGCGCCAGGTCGGCGTGGCAGCGGCGGAAATGCCGCGGTGCCTCGTGTTCCTCGGCGTAGCCGATGGCGCCAAGTACATGGTGGGTCTCCAGGCTGACCTGGCGCAGTGCCGGGCTGGCGTAGGAACAGGCCGCCGCGGCGAAGTAGTGCCAGTCGCCCTGCTGGTCAAAGGCATTGGCAGCGCTCTCCAGCATGCGCCCGCTGGCGTCGAGCCGGATCAGGCAGTCCGCCAGCTTGTGCTGGATGGCCTGGAAGCGAGCGATGGGCTGGCCGAACTGTACCCGTTCCAGGGCGTGTTCCGTGGCCAGCTCGAAGCCGCGTCGCGCGGCCCCCAGGGCGCGGGCGCAGGCCAGCAACTGGTACAGGGCGCGCAGGTCGGCGGCCCTCAGCCCCGCGAGGCGGATTTCCCTCAGCGCGGCGGCCGGCAGTCGCAGTTCGCACAGCGAGGGTTGGGCGAGGCCGGCAGTGGCGTTCACCACGATACCGCCAGTGTCCGCCGCTGCCCAGCCGAGGCTGCTGTCACTGGTTGCCACCAGTATGTGACTGGCGCTCTGGGCGCCTTCCACATAGCGGTAATGGAGCTCTCCCGCGGGCTGCGCTGCCGCACAGGCGTTGGGGGCGCCGTCAAAGACCCCCAGGGACAGGCAGGGGTGCCACTGGCCGGAGGCTATGCCGTCGAGCATCTGGCGGCTGTCGTCATCACCATTGCCCGCCAGGGCGAGATTGGCCAGTGCCGCCGCGGGCATGTTGACCGGGCAGGCCGCCCGCCCCAGCTCCTCCAGCAGCAGTACCAGGGCGCGCAGGCCGCCGGCCTCCGGATCAGCCCCCAGGGCGGTGAACCCCTGTTCCGCCAGTCCCTGCCACAGTGCGCGAATGGCGTCGGGCTGCCATTGCCGGGTCTGCGCCTCGGCGGCGGGCCAGTGACGGGAAAGAAAGCCGCGAACGCTCTCGCGCAGGAAGCTGAGTTCTTCATTCGACAGGGTGTAGGTAGTCATGGTGCCTCGGCGTTTCCAGGGTTTCGTTATTTGAAGAATACCGTTTGGAATATACGAATATGTGCTAACATGCGCACAATTGCAATGGCTGCAGCCCGGGTCGTTCATGCTTTCCCTGGCCGGGGTTCAGCTAAATAACCAGGAGCTTTGCCGAGCGGGCTTTTGGTAAGGGCAGATAAATAAGGATAAAAGTCCATGCAGATCAGCCTGATTCACCTTCCGTCACTGGCTTTCGTGTCCCGTGCGATGGCGTGCTGCCTGCTGCTTCCCCTGTTCAGCACGGTGCCGGTGTTGGCGGTGGCGTGGGCGAGCGACGATACCGCCGCGCTGCTGGTGCAGACCGATCTCGGTCCAGTGCGGGGCGAACGCCTGTCCGGCTACGCCGTGTTTCGCGGGATTCCCTTTGCCGCGCCGCCCACCGGCGAGCTGCGCTGGCGCCCGGCGCAGCCGGCAGTACCCTGGGGCCCCGAACCCCGCGATGCCCGCGCCTTTGGTGCCGTATGTCCCCAGCCCGAGTTGCCCGGGCAGGGCTTCGCGCGCACCGATATGGCGGAAGATTGCCTCACGCTCAACGTGGTGGCGCCGCTGCCGGAAAAGGGGCAGCTGGCGGGGTCTCTGGAAGGGCAGGCGCGGCCGGTCATGGTGTGGGTGCACGGTGGTGCCTATATCGTTGGTTCCGGGCGCGAGGCCCTCGACGAGTTGCCCTCGGGCCTGTCGCGGCGGGGGGTGGTGCTGGTGTCCTTCAACTACCGGCTGGGGCGGCTTGGCTTCTTTACCCACCCGTCGCTGGAGCGCGAACAGCCCGATGGCGTGGGCGGCAATTTCTGGCTTTCGGACCAGATTGCCGCCCTGGACTGGGTGCAGCGCAATATCGCCCGCTTCGGGGGCGATCCCGGCAATGTCACCATTTTTGGCGTGTCCGCCGGTGGTTCCAGCGTCAATTCCCTGGCCGTATCGCCAGCGGCACAGGGCTTGGTGCACAGGGCGATTTCACAGTCCGGCGGCGGCCTGTTCAACGCCGAGAAAAGCCCTGAACAGGCGCTGGCGCGGGGCTTCGACTACGCCCGCAGCTGGGGTTTTACCGGTGACGATGTGCTGGCGCAACTGCGTACTCTGTCGATGGCGGATATCCTTGACCACGAGCAGGGACCACCGCAGTTCGGGGCGATTATCGGCAACCGCCTGCTGCCCGAGTCGCCCTCAGTCGCCTTTGCCGCTGGGCGGCTCAATGTCGCCAGCTACATGGCTGGCTCCACCAGCGACGAGGCCAGTATCTTCGGCCTGATGGGCTTCTCCGCCGAGGTGCTGGAGGAGCGCTTTGGTATTCGCCTCGATGATATCAGTGGGGCCTACACCGCCGACGGCGCGCTGGACCAGGCCGAGTTGCTGCGCCAGGTGCAGGCCGACTTCATTTTTACCTCCGGCGCCAACGGGCTGGCCGCGCTGGCGGCGAAAGCGGGTCGCGGCGCGTATGCCTATCGTTTTGCCTACCTTTCCACTGGTGCTCCCGCGGACGCAAAGGGCGTGCCCCACGGTGGTGAGGTGCCCTACGTGCTCGGCGGCCTGGAAAACGCCAGTAGTGAAGACAGGCGAATCGCGGCGCTGATGCAGGACTACTGGACCGCCTTCGCCGCCACCGGCAACCCGGTCGGCCCGGGCAATCCGCCCTGGCGGCCGGTGACCTTTCCCCACCCGGTGACCCTGGTCATCGCCGATGACATCAGGGAGGTGGAGGATTTTCGCGCGCGGCAACTGGCCGTCTGGTATCGCAAATGGGGGAGGGAGCGGGGATTGTCAGCGCTGGCCGCGACCGTAAGCGACAGGGATGTCGCGATCGAGCCCCGGGGAGGGCCCACCCCCGCTTTACCGGGTGTGGGTTCACGGCGTGTCGCGACCAGCGAGGCCGGAACCAGCGGCCGGATAAAATGCACCTGAACCAAGCACTGGCTGCCTTAAGTCAGCGCCATTGGCCCCAAACACTATCTTGGCTGCGCGCAGATCGGATGTGAACAATCCCTACTGGCCGCCGCCAGTCCCGTCTTCTATGTGGACGACGAGGACGTGCCCAATTGAGTCTGCGGGCGTGCTATCCAATATTCCGGAAGATGCCGTTCCCCAGAAATCCTGGCCGATATCATCGTGGTGCCACCGGAAGGGGCGAGCGCCATGCCGCCGACGGGGCGCCCGGCCTGCAACCCAAAAAACTCTTGACTCGCCGATTTGATCTGTCCAAAATAACTCTCAATTAGGCGTATATTTAGAATAGTTATAAACAATCTGCTTGTACTCTGATATGAACATGCTTGTTGAAACCCGGAATCGATTTTGAGGAGGCCCCTGGCTTCCGCTGCACTCTGTCTCTATCAGCATTATAAGAGGGTTAACAATGATGAAGCGATCTGTACTGTCACTTGCCGTTGCGGCTGCCGTTTCGATGATGCCTTATGCCAGTGCGCAGGAAGGGGGCAAATATAAAGAAGGGGCGGCGCTGGAGGAAGTCGTGGTGACCGGCTCGCGGATTGTACGTGACGGTTACTCGGCACCCACGCCCATTACTGTCGCTTCGACCGAGGATATGATGAATATCTCGCCGTCGAACATTCCGGACGCGATGAACAAACTGCCTCAATTCCAGTTGTCGTCCAGCCCCGCGAAGAGCACGCACAACTTCGCCGATACGGCTTCCCACGGCAACGTGCTGAACCTGCGCGGTGTGGGCGGCCAGCGCACCCTGATCCTGATGGACGGCATGCGCGTTCCCGCCACCAACTACCGCGGCACGGTGGACGTGAACGTGCTGCCGCAGTTGTTGGTCAACCGGGTGGAGGTGGTGACCGGCGGTGCCTCGGCCGTGTATGGCTCCGATGCTGTGGCCGGCGTGGTCAACTTTGTGCTCGACCGTGACTTTACCGGTGTGAAAGGGGTTGTCCAGGGCGGCATGGACGCCCACGGTGACAACGAAAACAGCCGCTTTGGCCTGGCCGGGGGCTTTGATTTCAATGACGGTAAATCCCACGGCCTGTTCAGCATCGAGCAGTACGACAACGATGGCATGCTGCGCAGCGACCGGGAAGATGGTATTGCCGGCTGGATTTATGCGGGTGCCGACCCCAACTGTGCGCGATGCATACCGGGGTCCATCAACAACCCTTATACCCTCTACCGGGATGGCCGCCTGAGTGCCGCAGCCGAGCTGGGCCTGATCCGCGACGGCGCCTTTGCCGGTCAGCGCTTTGAGCGCGAAGGCGTGCTGGTGCCCTTTGATCCGGGTACTCCCACCGGCTCGCCCGGATTTTCCTCTGGCGGTGACGGTTATACCATTCCTTATGATGTCAGCGCCGTTGCGCCGCTGAAAACCCAGCAGCTCTTTGGTCGTGTCGACCACGAGTTCAACAGCAATATCACTGGCTATGCCCAGGGTGTGTTCAGCAAGAGTGAGATCGAGTATTCCTCCCTCGCCAATTCCTGGGTGGGCGGAACGGTCGCGCCGATCTTCAGTGGCAACCCCTACCTGCCCGACCAGGTGCAGGCGTCGATGGGCGCTGACGACATGATTACCGTCGCCCATTACAACGCGGACGGTCCCAAGCCCAGCACCGAGGAGGAGGGCAAGTTCTGGATGATCTCGCTGGGGCTGGAGGGTTCCTTTGGCGACGATTACCGCTGGAAGGCCCAGTACAGTAGCAGCAAGAACACCTATGAAGTCAACCAGAGCGGTCTGTACAACTGGCAGCGTGCCTACGCGGCCCTGGATGCCGTGGTCGGTCCCAATGGCGATATCGTCTGTCGCCCCTCGCTGAGCTCGGACCCGGCGGTGGCCGCGCGTTTTGCCGA
>JBKDZQ010000146.1:0-1819 GCA_047971325.1 Parahaliea sp. | reverse complement strand
GGCCACTGCGCAACTGGCTGACGACCACATCCTGCATCATGCTCTGCTTGAAGGAGGCGGGAGTGAAGCCAGCCTGGGAAAGGAGGTTCCGGTACATTTCCGGCGAGAACTGGTCGTTCAGTTTGAACTGGTCCATGCCGCCGACAATCCGGCCAATCTCGGCCTCGGAGACCGACAGTTTCATGTCACTGGCGGACTGGGCCAACAAGCGACGATCGATAATGCCCTGCAGTGCCTGGCTACTCAGGCGCTGCTCATCCAGCATTGCCGGGTCGATGTTCTCGCCAAACATGGCCATCAACTGGCGCTGCTGCAGGCTGACCATCTGCTGTACTTCCAGCGGGCTGACCTCCTCGCCATTGACTTCGGCCACACCTGAGCTGCCACCTCCCAGCAGGATGGACTCGATGCCAAACAGGGCGAAAGAGATAACGATAATCCACACCACGACCTTGGCCGCGGTGCCCTGAACATTCTGGCGAATATCTTGCAGCATGGGAGTGTATTCCGTTGGCGATCAGCGGCCGTCACCGCTGTCTGTAGCAGGGTTTGAACGGTGCCGCGTCTAGGGGGACAATACCCACTTGTAAATGCGAAAAAGCGCACCCGGAAGTGCGCTTTTTCGGCTGGGTTCCCGTTGTGGGTGCGTTGCGGGCAGTGGCCGCCGACCGGCTCCGACTCAGGAATTTACCGCGTCTTTGAGCGCCTTGCCAGCCTTGAAACCGGGCACGTTGGTAGCGGCGATCTGAATGGTGTTGCCGGTCTGGGGGTTGCGGCCCTCGCGTGCGGCGCGGTGTTTTACGGCGAAGGTGCCAAAGCCTACCAGTGATACCGGGTCGCCCTTGGCCAGAGCACCGGTGATGCTGTCCACCACTGCATCCAGCGCCCTGCCGGCATCGGCTTTGGACAAATCGGCTGTGGTTGCAATGGCATCGATGAGTTCAGTCTTGTTCACACTTATCCCCTTGGACTTTTTCGGTGAAATTTATGGGAGAGCCCGCGAATTGGCGCGGGTATATGTTGATTCTGGTCTGGTAATTTCAGTGGCCGCCCAACAACGCCTTCGCGCTGTGCAAAGGCTGTTTTTCGCGGCGCTGTCGCTCAATGCCGAGGTGCAAAGACCACCGCAAAAACAGCACACACACCAGCCGAATTGGCCACACAATCAATCGGCAGACTTTATACCAGAGCTTCAATTAGGGTCAACCGGCGGCCCTGTATTTAATGTGTATTTATTCGGCTCTGCTCGTTCTGGCCCTCGTCTTTGGCGGTGGCGATGCTGCCCGCCATGTACTCTTCGTCCGTCAGTGGTTCCGGCATGTGCTCCAGGGCGATGGCAAGCACTTCGTCGATCCACTTGACCGCACGGATTTCCAGATGTTCCTTGATGTTGTCTGGCACCTCCTTGAGGTCCCGCTCATTCTCTTTGGGAATAATGACCGTCTTGATGCCACCGCGCCGTGCCGCCAGCAGTTTCTCCTTCAGGCCGCCAATGGGCAGCACCTCTCCGCGCAGCGTAATCTCCCCTGTCATCGCCACATCGGCACGCACGGCAATGCCGGTGCATACTGATACCAGCGCCGTGCACATGGCGATGCCGGCGCTGGGGCCATCCTTGGGTGTCGCGCCCTCGGGGACGTGAATGTGCACATCGTGTTTTTCATGATAGCCGGCATTGATGCCCAGTACCTGGGAGCGGCTGCGTACCACGGTGGTGGCCGCCTGGATGGACTCCTGCATGACATCGCCCAGGGAGCCGGTTTTCACATGTCGGCCCTTGCCGGCCACGGAAACCGCTTCGATGGTCAGCAATTCGCCG
>JBKDZQ010000145.1:0-4435 GCA_047971325.1 Parahaliea sp. | reverse complement strand
TGATTTGTCGCCCGGCGATCGAGCTTGAAGCAACCCAGGATCCAATGGAAAATGCCCGCCTTCATCGCGCCGGCCACTTTACTGAAGCCATGATGATCTTCGAGGATGTATTTGTCCCCTGGGATCAGGTGCTGGTGTACAAGAATGAAACAGTGGCCTCGCGTCTGGCCTTGGGTTTTGCTCTCTATCACCGTTTTACCGCTATTTCCTACCGTGCCTGCTTGGCATCACACCTGGTTGGTATTGCCAGGCTCATGTCCCAATACAATGGTATCGACAAGGTGCCTCATATAATACAGCAGATCGCGCAGCTCATTACCTATGCGGAAATGCAGAATGTTTGCGCGAAGATGGCGGCACTCGAATGCACTATTGAGCCGACCACGGGATTTGCACTGCCTAACGCGCAACACACCAATCTGGGCAAGCTCTTTTCCAACAGTGGCCATATGGGGGCCAAGCAGGCGCTGATCGATATCTGCGGCGGACTGGCTGTCAATGCTCCTGGTGCCGAGGACTATCAAAACCCCGAGTTGCGCGAAGATATCGACAAATACCTGGCCGGCGGCAATGGTGTATCGGGCATACAGCGTTTCAAGCTGTTTGTGGCGGTCAGGGAATTGCTGGCAATTTACGGCGGGTTGGAAGATGTCGGCGAGCTGCATGCGGAAGGTTCCATGTGGCCGTCGGTTCTGGAACTGTGGCGCAGCTACGACTATCGCGAGGTTGAGGAAAAAATTCTGGCTCAGCTGTAACTATCATCACGCTGGAACCTTCCCCCGCAACTGCTGGAGCGCGCGGGGGATGGCCAACAACAGGACATTTGTATGACAAAGAAAATTGCACTGATCGAGCCCCGGCCAGACGAGCAGCTCTACGCCAAATATGCCACTGACATGCTCAAGAACCACCTGGCGACAATCGGCAGGGCCAAGGGTCCGGATACTGAAGTCGAAAGCATCATCTGCCCACCGGGATTCTGGAAGGGGCCGCACACTGTCGTTGACTATTTTATGAACGCACTGGCGGTGCCTACCATTTGCAAGGGAGTCATCGATGCGGAAAAAGGCGGTGCCGATGCCGCTATCATCGTTTGTACCGATGACCCGGGCCTGCGTTTTGCCCGCCAGCTGGTCGATATTCCCGTGGTTGGAGAATTTGAGTCGACACTTCACATGGCTACGATGATGGGGCACAAGTTTGGCGTTATTACCTGGCCAACCAGACCTTTCATGGCGCGCACTGAGCTGAAAATACGTCAGTACGGTCTATGGGATAAAGCCTGCTATAACCCGATTGAACCTGTTTTGGAGCCAGGCCCCAATGCGGAGCGTATCGTGGTGACCGAGGGCTACGCCGATCCCAGGGCCTTTGTCGAAAAATACTATATTCCTGCCGCACAAAAGTTGATAGCACGGGGCGCCGAGGTCATTATCATGGATAGCACCGGTCTTGGGCTGATCGCGGAAAATGCGGGCTTCAGGGAGGTAAGCGATCTGGGTATCTCGGTCAAGCCGAGCAATGCCACGGTACCCGTGCTGGAGGTTTCAACCGTATCACTTAAATTTGCCGAGATGATGGTGGATTTGCAGCGCCTGGGCATCAACCCGGTCAGTCGCGTTGGCCTGTATCAAAAAGTGGATGCACTGGTTAAACCAAAAGATCTGCAGGCAGTCCGCGAAGCCTTTGAAAACAACTGGGAGCCTTTGCCTTTTCCATCGGGAAGCAATTGACTGCTGTCTGTGGCTTAATCCAGCCACCCCGAGAACCACTGGCTAACGGCGTTTGCGCGCGCGCGGCATTTGTGGCAGGCCGTTGTGCTGGGTGGTGAAGGGGCGGGCCGGGTCAGGCTGGCCGCCAGCGCCTACTACCCGCGGGTGCCGCCTGGGTGGCTGGCGCGGGGGCACCAGGTGCAGCTTGCCGTTGCCGATCAGGTCGGCCCGCCCCATTTTTTTCAGCGCCCTGCGCAACTCCGGCCAGTTGTCCGGGTCGTGATAGCGCAAGAAAGCCTTGTGCAGCCGGCGCTGGGACAGCTTGCGCACAGTGGGCAGGGTGGCTGACTGGCGGGTCACCCGCTGCAGCGGGTTCTTGCCACTGTGGTACATGGCGGTGGCGGTGGCCATGGGAGAGGGATAGAAGGTCTGTACCTGGTCGGCGCGGAATTTGTTGCGCTTGAGCCACAGGGCCAGGTTCATCATGTCCTCGTCACGGGTGCCGGGGTGGGCGGCGATGAAGTAGGGGATGAGGTACTGCTCCTTGCCGGCGGCCTTCGAATACTTCTCGAACATGGCCTTGAAGCGCTCGTAGCTGCCGATGCCCGGTTTCATCATTTTCGACAGCGGTGCGTCCTCGGTGTGTTCCGGGGCGATCTTCAAGTAGCCCCCCACATGGTGGGTCACCAGTTCCTGCACGTATTCCGGGGTTTCCACAGCGAGGTCGTAGCGCAGGCCGGAGGCGATCAGCACCTTTTTCACCCCGGGAATGGCCCGGGCGCGTCGGTACAGGCTGATCAGTGGGGTCTGGTCGGTGTTCAGGTTCTTGCAGATGCCCGGGTAGACGCAGCTCAGGCGACGACAGGCCGCTTCGATCTTGGGGCTGTTGCAGCCCAGCCGCCACATGTTGGCGGTGGGACCACCCAGGTCGGAGATCACCCCGGTGAAGGCCGGCGAGGTATCGCGGATGCGCTCCACTTCGCGGACGATGGAATCCTCCGAGCGGTTCTGGATGATGCGCCCTTCATGCTCGGTGATGGAGCAGAAGGTACAGCCGCCAAAACAGCCGCGCATGATGTTCACCGAGTGGCGGATCATCTCGTAGGCCGGAATGCGGGCGTTGCCATAGGCGCTGTGGGGCAGCCGGGTGTAGGGCAGCTCGAATACCCAGTCCAGTTCACCGGTGGTCAGCGGGATGGGTGGCGGGTTCAGCCACACGTCGCGGTCGCCGTGGGCCTGCACCAGGGGCCGCGCGTTGTGGGGATTGGTCTCTTTATGCAGGATGCGTGAGGCGTGGGCGTAGAGCGGCGGGTCGTCCCTGACCTGCTCGTAGGCGGGAATGCGGATGACCGCCGGGCGCGGGTCCGGGCGGTCCAGCAGGGTGACGGCCTCGACCGCCACCGCGCCCGCCGTTTCAGCACCGCTGCTGGCGCAGCGTTCGTCGCGGGTGTCGACATAGGGATTGACCGGCGGCGCCACCGGACCGACCACATCGATGGCGCTGGAGTCGATCACCCGCCAGCCCTCCGGCACCCGTTTGCGCACGAAGGCGGTGCCGCGCAGGTCGCGAATGGTGTGTACCGGCTCGCCGGCGGCCAGTCGGTGGGCCACGTCGACGATGGCCCTTTCGGCATTGCCGTAGAGCAGCAGGTCGGCGCGGGCGTCCAGCAGTACGCTGCGGCGGACCTTGTCGCTCCAGTAGTCGTAGTGGGCGATGCGGCGCAGGCTGGCCTCGATGGAGCCGATGATCAGTGGTACATCGCGGTAGGCCTCGCGCACCCGCTGACTGTACACCACCACCGCCCGGTCCGGGCGCCTGCCGCCTTCGTTGCCGGGGGTGTAGGCGTCGTCGTTACGCCGTTTGCGATCGGCGGTGTAACGGTTGATCATGGAGTCCATGTTGCCCGCCGACACGCCGAAAAACAGGTTGGGCCGGCCCAGCACCTTGAAGGGCTCCGCGCTGGTCCAGTCAGGCTGGGCGATGATGCCCACCCGGAAGCCCTGACCCTCCAGCACCCGGCCGATCACCGCCATGCCAAAGCTGGGGTGATCCACATAGGCGTCGCCGGTGACGATAATGATGTCGCAGCTGTCCCAGCCCAGGGCGTCCATCTCGGCCCGGGACATGGGCAGCTCCGGCGCCGGGCCGAAGCATTCCGCCCAGTATTTGTGGTAGTTGTACAGTGCTGTGGGGTGAGTCATCCGGCAAGGGCGATGGACGCCAGGTGGTGGCAACGCCGCGCATTATACCTGATTCGCCACGGGCTGGCGCCGGCTTGCCGCGCGCAGGCGACGGTGTGTCCAGACATTCCGTGACACTTGCCGCCGTACACCGTGATGATCCCCTCATCACAGAGATTGGTACACAGTTACTACTGGCTGGGCCTGCGCATTGGCCGTGATACTGGCGGCGATGGCGGTAAGCCAGGTGTGCGTAGGCACTGGCGGCTGGAAAGTTTTTTTCATGGTTTACGGCCCCTTGGTTGACGACAGGGTTGCGGTGCATACTCTATGTACTAAATGCAAACACTGTGTGCCGGGGCAACAAGCGGAAAATGCGAATCCGGCTCTGTTCATCTTCCCGCAAGCGGTCCTAGCTATCCCCGGTGTGGGAGGTGGGCAGTTCGGCCGCGCAATATTTGCAGTACCTGGCGTCCTGGTCGTGGCCGGCGCGATCATCGACGAGTTCGAGACGATCAGCGACGCGTTCGGCGAGATCGCCG
>JBKDZQ010000144.1:0-2569 GCA_047971325.1 Parahaliea sp. | reverse complement strand
GGCGCTACCAGGAGGAGAGCGGCATCGGCTTTGTGGTGCCCGACAACGCCCGCATCCAGAACCACATCCTGATTCCCCCGGCAGACAAGGACGGGGCGAAAGCCGGGCAGATCGTCACTGCCCAGATTACCGACTACCCCACCCGCAAGCTGGGCGCCAAAGGGCGCATTATCGAGATCCTTGGCGAGCACCTGGACCCGGGGCTGGAAATCGACATCGCCATCCGCTCCCACGGCATTCCCCACGAATGGCCCGAGGCGGTATTGCGCGAGGCCGGCTCGCTGGAGGCGGAGCCCCGGGAGGCCGACAAGGCCCACCGGGTGGATTTGCGCGACAAGGCGTTTGTTACTATCGACGGGGAAGACGCCAGGGACTTCGATGACGCCGTCTACTGTGAGAAACGCATCGGCGGCTGGCGCCTGTGGGTGGCCATTGCCGATGTCTCCCACTATGTGCGCCCCGGCATGGCGCTGGACGAGGCGGCGGCCAACCGCGGCAACTCGGTGTATTTCCCGGAGCAAGTGGTACCCATGCTGCCTGAAGCCCTGTCCAACGGCCTGTGTTCCCTGAAACCGAAGGTGGACCGGCTGGCCATGGTCTGCGAGATGGAGCTAAGCCGTAGCGGCAAGCTGATGCGCTATCGCTTCTTCGAGTCGGTCATCCATTCCCGGGCCCGCCTCACCTACACCCAGGTGGGTGAGGTGCTGGAGACTGGAGGGCATCCGGAGGTGGACCGCCAGGTAGTGCCCGACCTGCTGCGGCTGCACAAGCTCTACCGGGTGCTGCGCAAGGCCCGTGACGAACGCGGCGCCATCGACTTCGAGACCGTGGAGACCCGCATCATCTTCAACGAGCAGCGCAAGATCGACGCCATTGTCCCGGTGCACCGCAACGACGCCCACAAGCTGATCGAAGAATGCATGCTGTGCGCCAACGTCGCCGCGGCACGCTTCTATGAAAACTGCGGCCTGCCCATGCTCTACCGGGTCCACGAGGGCCCCACGGCGGAGAAGCTGGAGAATCTACGGGCTTTCCTGGGCGAGCTGGGCCTTGAACTGCGTGGCGGTGACAAGCCCACGCCGGCCCACTACCAGGATCTGCTGGCCAGGGTGGCCGGCCGCGACGACGCCACCGTCATCCAGACCATGATGCTGCGCTCCCTCAGCCAGGCGGTCTACCAGCCGGAAAACGGCGGGCATTTCGGCCTGCACTACCCGGCCTACACCCACTTTACCTCCCCCATTCGCCGCTACCCTGACCTGCTGGTGCACCGGGGCATTCGCCATGTCATCCGCTCCGGCCAGAAAAACAAGCAGGTACAGCGGGTGAGGGGTGCCGAGCCGATTCCCGCCAACCGCATCTTCCCCTACGACGGCCAGGCCATGGCGACGCAGGGCGAGCACAGCTCCATGACCGAGCGCCGCGCCGACGACGCCACCCGTGATGTGCAGGCCTGGCTCAAGTGCGAATACCTGCAGGAACGGGTGGGAGAGAGCTTTGATGGCGCGGTGGCGGCGGTCCCCAGCTTTGGCCTGTTTGTGGAGCTGGATGATCTCTATGTCGAGGGACTGGTCCATGTCAGCGCCCTGCCGGGGGATTACTACCAGTACGACAATGTCCGCCAGCGCCTGGTGGGAGAGCGCAGCAGCCGCGTGTTCAAACTGGGCACGCGGGTGAAGGTCCAGGTGGCCCGGGTGGACCTCGACGACAAAAAAATCGACCTGGAGCTGGTCGACAGCAAGGCGTCAAAAACAGAGCCGGAATCCCCGCGGCCGCGCAGCGCCAAAAGCAGGAAAAAGGGCCGTAGCAGCAAAGACTCTGCTGCGGACAGTAACAAGAAGAAGACAAACCGCAAGAACAAGACCGGCCTGCGCCGGCACCACTGATGCAGCATATCTACGGCATTCACGCGGTGGACGCCCTGTTGCGCCGCCGCGCCGACAGCGTCCAGCGGCTGCTGGTGCAGCAGGACAGGGAAGACCGGCGCGTCACCGAGCTGCTGGAGCTGGCGCGCAACCAGGGGGTCTGCGTGCAGCGGGTGTCGCGCCGGGAGCTGGACGGGCTGGTGTCAGGCCGCCACCAGGGGGTGGTAGCCCAGGCCCTGCCTGCCGCCGGTGAGGGCGCAAACCTGTGGCAGGAGGTGGACCTGCTGCGCCATATCGACGAGGCTGGGTCCCCGGCATTTATCCTGGTACTGGATGGCGTCACCGATCCTCACAATCTCGGCGCCTGCCTGCGCAGTGCCGACGCCGCCGGCGTGGACGCGGTGGTGGTGCCGAAGGATAAATCCGCCGATCTGGGCGCCACCGCCCGCAAGGTGGCCTGCGGTGCCGCCGAAGTAGTGCCCTTCGTGCGCGTCACCAACATCGCCCGTACCCTCGGCGCACTCAAGGAGCGGGGTGTCTGGCTCTACGGCGCCGCTGGCGAGGCTGAACAGTCCCTCTACGATAGTGACCTGCGCGGCGCCATCGCCCTGGTGATGGGCGCCGAGGGCGACGGCCTGCGGCGCCTGACGCGGGTGGCCTGCGACCATCTGGTGCACCTGCCCATGGCGGGCTCGGTGAGCAGC
>JBKDZQ010000143.1:0-2574 GCA_047971325.1 Parahaliea sp. | reverse complement strand
GAACTTCATCGTGCGCGCGGCGTACATCGTTGCAGACAGCCAGAGGTACATTTGCCGCTACAATATCTATGCGTCCGGGGTCGCGCTCGGCGAGATGGGCGCCCGCTGCGACATGTTGGTGGAGAAGATCGAAGTGTTCAGGCGCCAGCCAGATGGGCAGCCATCCATCCGCGATTTCCCCACACAACTCCAGGCTGGCGGGACCGATGGAGGCGAGATACACCGGCACTGCATTTCTTTCAGGTCGCATGATCAATTTCAGCGACTTGCCACGGCTTCTGGCCAGCGGAAGCTCGATGAGTTGGCCCCGGTAGGAAAGCGGCTTGTCGCGTGCCAGTATCTGTCGAACCACCTCGACATACTCCCTGGTCCGGGCGAGGGGCTTGCTGAACCGAACGCCGTGCCATCCCTCCGAGACCTGGGGGCCGCTGACACCCAATCCGAGATGCATGCGTCCCGCGGAGAGCCAGTCCAGAGTGGCGACCGACTGCGCGCACATGGCGGGTGTGCGTCCCGGAATCGCCATGACGTGGCGCCGCGATATGGTGGCATTCATCGATAATGATCTGACCGTAGTCGAAAAGCCGCTCGTCGACCGCGTTAGTCTTGCGATCAAGCAGACTTTGATAGGTCGCAATATCGATTTCACTGCTGGGCTTCTTCTTCCCGCCGCCCATCAATCCAACCTCGCATCCCCCCAGAAACATCCCGAGTCGCTCGCGCCACTGATCCAGCAACTGCCGACTGTGCACCAGAATCAAAGTACTGACTTTGCGCTTCTGGATCAGGCCGATCGCGGTCACCGTTTTACCAAACGCGGTGGGGGCGTGCAGGACACCGCAATCGTGCCTGGCCAGGGCTCTGATCGCTTTCTTCTGATCGGGTCGTAAAGTGCCCGTGAACGACAACCCCGGTAATCGCTGGCCTTGCCTCCGTTTGTCGTCTACGGTGACAGTTATCCCCTGTCCCGCAAACAGTTCCAGTGCCGATTCCTGGCAACCCCGCGGCAGCGATAGATAACCTTGTTCGATGTGCGCCAGGGACACATACCGGGGGATACCCTGCGTTGAGAACCGTAGGGCCTGAGTTTTGAAGAAGACCGGATTGGCAAAACTGGCCAGCCGTTTCAATCGGGCCAACAGGGCTTGGGGCAATTCTGCCGTCGGTATATAAAGGCGATTCGCCAATGTGACCGCGATGGCATCCGGGCACCCTTCGAGCATCTTATCGGGCAGCGGCAAGCCCTGCTCCCAAGGCTTAAGGAACACATGGTTTGGTGACTCAGCAGATTCCCTGCCATTAAGACAGTGATCAATGTCTGGCAAGCTCACCTTTCGGATGCTGGCCAGATAGGTCCACTGGTCTTCTATTGGCTCAAGTTGATCGTCGAGGAACACCGAGTTCCCCGAATGCCTGGGGCCCCGCTGGAGTGGCAGCGCAATTAAATTGCCAAACCCGCCCTCCGGCAGGGTGTCCTGGTTGGGAAACAAACGATCATAGGAATCAAAGGACAGGTCGGCGTGCCGTTCCATCGCACTATCAAGCAAAGCAAACCCGAGTCGTCTTGCCAGCGCAGCCGGAACAGGCTGCGCAAAAAACAACCACACATGGGCACCTTCCCCCGAGCGAGATCGCTCTACGGCGCAGGGTATCTGCTGGTCATCACAGACGGTGCGGAATGCTCTCACGGATGCCCGCCAATCGGATTTATCGAAATCGACGGCCAATAGCCAAGTCGTTTCATCGGACAACAATGGATACAATCCCACCGTTGCCTGACCCGCGAGGTGTGCATAGACCGCACGCTCGTCGAGTGGCAGGAAGGCCTGGTGGCGGCAGTCACCACATTTAACCTTCGGTTTGTGGCATAACCCCTGCTGCCATTCATTGCCACAGGCCAGGGAATACCCCCGGCGCCCCTGCCGGTTTTCCCAGCGAAGTGCGTGGATGTCTGCGCGCCCCCGGAACAGAGATCGGAACAGCGCCACTTTGGCCGATGCGGTTTCCGGTACTGGCACCACTTCCACTACCCCCGCCTCCACCGATGCCGACAATACCCGCCTCCGCTCGAGGAGTTTTTGTCGCTCCCTCTCGAGCACTGCGAGTCGGGCGTTAATGCGCCCCAGTTCTGTTTCAGTGGTAATCATCGCTGACGGGTTACGGGTGAGAGTTCAACGGTGGGCACTGACTCTGATTCTAGTGCCTCTCGGCGGTCATGTTGCAACAGCCGTTTCAGCATGACTTCAATGTCCGTTTCAGACAGCGACAGATTCCCCCAATACACCAACCGGCTTTCGCAGGCTGCAATCGCCAGCCTGGTCGGGACTTTCAGCCGGTTTCGTCGATTTTCGTCCCGGTACCAATTTACCCAGGCCGCAAGACAGCTGGGCTGCAGATCATTACCAAAAACCGTCTCTGTGTGCCGATTACGACAGCGGATGGAAGGAGTCCACGCATTCTATAAACCAGGCGTCCTGTAGGACATCTGTGGGACGCCTGGGCCCAAACAACATCTCCAGCGGGCCAAGTTTACATTGGCGTCGTCTCGACAAGATCCGGTCCTTGAGGCCAATG
>JBKDZQ010000142.1:0-1516 GCA_047971325.1 Parahaliea sp. | reverse complement strand
CCAGCAGTTTCGGGTTGTCCGACAGGCTGGCGGGATAGATGAGGGGCGCATCTCCCAGCGAGGGGTCCTGATTGGATAACGTGGTCGCATCACTGTTGGAGTTTGTTGTCGTGGTTGTTGTTTTCGTTTTTTTATAAGCCATACTACGACCACTACGGTAGTGCGTAGCTTTCGCCGCCTTAGAATATTGGTTGCGGTGAGGATTCGCCTCAGATCGACCTGCAGCGGGCCGCTTCAAGCGATTGACCGCCGCACCGCTGAAGGCGAAATAGCGACCGGTAGCGCCGGGCTTCTGGCCGGTCTGGCCGGCATTGCGCACGACACTCGCCGCGCTTATACGCCGCTCAATAGGAGATTCCGACGCCAGTGGGCACTCCTGCGTCCGAATGGACTCATCCAGGCTTGCCAGCACCGACTGCGCAACCGCGCGCACACGACCGTGGTGGTGTTGCTCCGATTGTTGGACAAAGGCCATGTAGGCCGCGTCGAGATGCAGGGCATCGCGCAGTGGCAGCGGCTCGTCGTGCAGGACGTAGATGTTACCGGTAAATCGGCCGGATTTTTGCCGTGCCCTGGCACACAGGGTCAGCCAGCGGGTCAGGCGCAAGATGGCAATGGCGCGGGCGACCGTCGATGTCGAGGCGATGTTGGTGTGGCTGGCGATGGTGTCGTAATCGGGGAACGCGGTTCGGCTACCGGTCTCTCGAGCGTGGGACATGATGACCATCCACACCACCTTGTCGACCGGTTCGAGAATCGGATCCTGGATGACCAGGCTCGGGATCGACTGGTGCCAGTTCCCCAGAAACAGCATGGCTTCCGGTGGCGCTTGCTCGCCCTCCCCGACCAGACCGGCAACCGTTGCCTTGATCAGTGCGTCGAGAGCAACAGTCTCCGGTCGCAGCAGTGACTCTTCATGCGCCATTCTCGACGACCTGAGTGGCGCCGGGAGTTACGTGGTCGCCGTACACCTCCCAACGCTGCACCAGCGCCCAAATGGCCCGCAGCCCGATACCGGTCTCCTGGTGGAGCGCGAGATAGTCTGCTGCGGTCAGCGGATTATCCGCCCGCGCTTCTACTCTGTCCTGCCAGGCATACCACAGGGTATGGGTATCGCTCTCGTCCAGCTCAGCCGGCCTGCCGACGGCGGGCTCGAGCGTCAGCAGTCGACGCCAGCGCGTGTATTCCCGGGAACTCATGCCAAACAGCTGCTGCATCATGGTCAAGGGCGCATCGGTGACGAGCAAGCTGCGCTGCAGCTCTTCGGACTCACGCTGATGACGCAGGTGGGTCAACATCGGCCAGAAGACCTCTCTGTTGAGGTCGATCTTGAGGCAATGCACACGCAGAATATCAGCGCGATACAGGTCCGCCAGGTTCATCTCGCGTAACGCGTCCAGTTCCTTGGGACCAAAGTTCATGCCACGAAGGGCCTGTTGATCCCCCTCAGCCAGGCAGCGCAACGCGTAGAGCAACACCGCCGTGGTGAGATCCGCTTCCTTGTTGGAGGACATCA
>JBKDZQ010000141.1:0-5374 GCA_047971325.1 Parahaliea sp. | reverse complement strand
GCGGTCGGAGGCTCAACGTCGCTGATGTGGAAATCGTAGCCCAGCATGCTGTGAATCTGGCGGTAATAGCGGCAACGGCAGCGATCCGAGACCAGGAAAGCGAAGTCATAGCCCAGTTGGGCGCTGCAGGATATCAGGCGCTGCAGGAGGTCCTGGGCGAAGCGACTGGAATTGCGCACGGAGTGGGAGATAACAAGGCGGCCCCAGTGACAATAGGGTCGCCGGTTCAATTCCAGTGCCGGAAAGCACTCGCGCAGACAGAACTGCTGGCATTCGATCGGCAGGACCTGATGCTGTCCCGGCCGCCGGCCGTAAATGCGCGCCCCCGCCAGCACCCGCCGATCCCGGTCCAGGGCCAGCAGTACCGTCCCCTCCCGGTCGTATTCGTCTTCCCCCCCCTCGAAGCAGGGGATGCCCAGATCTTCCCGGAAACAAGCCTCTCTGAGGGCATAGTACTGTTCCAGATCTTTCTTATCCTGTGTGACAACAAAAGAATATTGCACGCAACTGGCTCTCCGCTTCTCTCACCACTGTCAAAATTCGGGGGCAAGTCCCTTGCCGGTTGGCGCAAACGGTGGGCGAGCGCGCCAATGTTCCTGCCAGCGGTGTAGCCAAAGACGTGCCACAACAGGAATTTTCTATAGCTATCAGGCACTTGTAGTTGTAACAACTTTTTCCGGGCCCTATTTGTAAACTATTTCGTCTTATTTTTGCGACGTATTTCACACTTTATATAAATTTTGTTATTTTTCAATTACTTACTCTGTCTCTTTTTAGAGACAGAGAGACATCAACCCTTGAAAACAGTGGGATTGAGGTTGTGGCGCTGCATCAGTTTGTAAAAATCAGTGCGGTTGCGCTGGGCAATGCGGGCGGCGCGGGTGACATTGCCCTCGCTGAGCTTGAGGACACGCACCAGGTAGTCGCGCTCGAACTGGTGGCGGGCATCGGTGAATGAGGGCAGCAGATCGTCCTCGTGGGTCAGGGCCTCGCGCACCAGGGTCACCGGTATCACCCGGCTCTGGGCCAGCGCCACGGTCTGCTGCACCACATTCTCCAGCTGGCGGACATTGCCCGGCCAGGGGGCGCTGACCAGCAGCGCCATGGCGTCGGGCGAAAACGACCTGACATCGCCCCGGCTGCCCTTGGCACTGTTTTGCAGGAAGTGGCTGACCAGCAGGGAGATATCCTCCCGGCGCTCGCTCAGGGCCGGAAGCTCCAGGTTGACCACATTGAGGCGGTAGTAGAGATCCTGGCGGAAGCTCCCCTCCTCCATGTCCTGCACCAGGTTGCGGTGGCTGGCGGAGATGATCCGCACGTCCACCGGGTGGTTTTCCGTGCTCCCCACCGGGCGCACTTGCTTTTCCTGCAACACCCGCAGCAGCGACACCTGCAAGGTCAGTGGCATATCGCCGATCTCGTCCAGGAACAAGGTGCCGCCGTCGGCGGCACGGAACAGGCCGGCATGGTCGCGAAGGGCGCCAGTAAAAGCTCCCTTGACGTGCCCGAACAGCTCCGACTCCAGCAGGGATTCGGGCAATGCACCACAGTTGATGGGCACAAAAGGCTGCGCATGCCGGTCGCTGGCCCGATGGATCGCCTGCGCCAGCAGCTCCTTGCCGGTACCGCTGCCACCGCTGATGAGCACGCTGACATCCGAGGCCGCCACCAGTTTGGCCCGGGACAGCACCTGCTCCATGGTCTCGCTGCGCGACAGCAGGTGCTCCCGCCAGGAAGCTTCGTCGCCGCCGCTGTCCGCGGTGGAGCTGGTGAGGTTCAGGGCGCCTTCTATCTGTGCCAGCAGGTCTTCCTTGACCACCGGCTTGGTAAGAAAGCCGAACACGCCCCGCTGGGTGGCGGACACCGCCTCGGGAATGGAGCCCTGGGCGGTAATGATGATGACCGGCATGCCGGGAAAACGGGCGCGGGTGTGGTCGAACAGCTGCAGGCCATCCATGTCGCCCAGGCGCAGGTCGCTGATCATCAGATCGACCCGGTTCAGATCCAGCATGTTCTGGGCGTTGTGGCCGCTGTCCGCCGTCAGCACCTCAAAGCCCTCGTTCTCGAGCCGCAGGGTCAGCAGGCGCAACAGGCTCGGGTCGTCATCGACGAGGAGGATTCTTGCCATGGTGTTTTCAGATTCCGTTGATGGCGTTGACGCCCTGGCTCTTGCGCTCGCTGATGCTCTGCTCCAGATGCGTCAGGGCTTCGATTTTTGCTGTCAGGGTCCTGATTTCCGCCGCCAGGGTCTCCTCCCGGCCGCGGGCCGCTTCCAGCTCGGCACTGAACTGGTCGCGTCGCGTCCCTGCATTGATCATCGACTGGCTGTACTGCAGCAGGACATTCGCAAGCCGGACCCGCTGTTCATCGAGATGTTCGTCTTCAACGAGCTGGCGCAGGGTGTCCCTGGCCTGAATCCAGCCCTCGTTCATCGCCAGCTGCTGGTACAGCAGGGCCCGGCGAAACTGCAACAGCGCTGCATCACCCTGGTTTTCCGGTGCCTCCAGCGCCAGCTGGGCATTCGCACTGGTCATTACCCCCACCATTTCCACTTCGTTCAGCCAGAGCTGTATCGGCGTCGAGGTAATCTCGCAGGCCTCGACAATGGGCCCCGACACGGGCGCCCACCGCGGCAGGGACTCGCAGCCAGCGAGCGACAGTACCACCACCATCACGATTCGCTTCACGCAGCCACCTGTCCTGCCTGGGGCAGAGTCATCCGAAAGCAGGTTGCATAACCCACCCGCTCCACCAGATCCAGCGTTCCGCCCAGGTCACGGGTGCACTCCCGGGCCACGCACAAACCGATGCCCGAACCCTTGATTGGGCCGGTGCGGCTGTTACTGCCCTGGAAGAAGGGCAAGAAGATGCGGGTTCGCTCCTCCTCCGGAATGGCCTGGCCGGTATTGGCCACTTCCAGCATCAGTGCCGACAGATCCATCCGGCTGTGCAATTCGATCACTCCCGACCTCGGTGCATAATTGACAGCGTTGGACAACAGATTGTCGACGACTGTTCGCAGTTTCTGGGGGTCGCTGGTCCATTTATTTCTGGAGATGTCCAGATGCACCCGCAGTTTCTTGCGCCGGATGATATTGCCGTGTATCTGCAGCAGCTCATCACACAAATCGCGCAAGTCCACCGGCTTTGACTGCAGGTCCGCGCGGTGCTCGGCGCGATTGTAGTCGAGCAGGTTTTCGATCATGCGCTGCAACTGCAGGCTGTTCTCCTGCATGATGTCGGCAATCTCCTGCTGGCGATGGTTGAGGGGGCCGGCCACATGATCGGCCAGCAGATCCACTCCCTCGCGCAGGCTGGCCAGAGGGGTTTTCAGTTCGTGTGACATATGCATGAGAAATTGCTGCTTTTTCGAGTCCGCCTCGTTGATCTGCTCGCGCAGCCACTCCAGCTGGAGCGCCAGGGCCTGCACTTCCCGCGGGCCGGTTGAAACATGGATTTCCCGGCCTGGACCGGTCTGGCCGAGGCTGCGAATCTCGGTCTCCAACTGCCGTATGGGACGGATCAGCCAGTGGATGAAGCCCAGGGACAGCAACAGGGTCAGCAGGCCCAGCAGCAGCACCAGCAACACCAGCGAGCGGCGGATACCGTCGGCGTGGGAGCGATAGTCGCTCAGCCGGCGGTCGACATACTGTTTGCTGAGCAACTGGAAGCGGGAATTGGCCTTTGCCAGGTCAAGAAAACGTTCCATCTGCACCGCCAGGCCCGGCCCGGCGTCGGGCACCGCCTGCAAGGCGGCGGCCAGCTCATTCCGTGCCCGGCTCAGGCGATCGTCCGACATCAGTACGCGGTGGGTGTCCTTCCCCATATCCTCCAGTTGCACCAGCAGGCGCAGGCGCTCCTGGCGGAACAGATTCAGCAGATTCTCGTCCTCCAGGGTCAGGTACTGCCTGGCGCGGCGCTCCAGCTCAAGGATATCCGACTGCAGCACCTGGGTAACCCGGGTGACCGTCACCACCGTCTCCGACAGGGCCGCCCCCTCCTGCGCCAGCCCCCCGAGGGTCTGCACCGTGAAGATAATGGCGACGCACAGGGGCGCCACCACGGCCAGCAGGCCGAGGAGTACCAATTGTACGATGGATTGGGGGCGCCCGATCATCTGCAGATTATATAGAGAATGTATTGCTATTGTTCATTTGTTGAGGATGCCCGTCCCCTGGGCAGCCCACCCGTTAGTTGTCGCAGGCGCCGCTGTGCCTGCTCACCCGCCGTCGCCACGCCCTCATCCGCTCCCCCCGCATAGGCCCAGGTGGTATAGATCGCGGTCACTTCCCGCACCACCGGGCCCAGCTCGGGCAGGCGCGCACACACGCGTTCGGCGAAGTCCCCCGGTGCCTCGCCGGCCCGACGCGGCACACCCAGGGCTGCCAGGCGCGCGCAAAAGGCCAGGTAGTTGCGATCCAGAGGGTCCAGCGTTTCCCGCGCGCAGCGACGCCGCAACCACAGGCCCAGTGGCACCAGTACCAGCGCGCCGCTGCCCAGCAGCAGCAACATGAACTTGCGGGTACTCAGCTCACCCAGGTAGCGCTGCAGCAGGTCGAACTGGGTGTCGCTGTTGAAGCCCAGCACCCAGGACTGCCAGCGGTAGGTCAGCGCGTCGTAGTGCAGGCGCAGGTTGTTGAGCCAGCTGATGCCTCGATAGCGCAGAGGCGACAGGGGGGAGTCGGTGAGGAAACTGCCCTCCCTGGCCAGCGCCTGCTCCAGCCCCTGCTCGATGCGCGCGGGCGAGACGGCGGCGGTCGGGTCCACCCGGCGCCAGCCCTCGCCCGCCAGCCACACCTCCGCCCAGGCGTGGGCGTCGAACTGGTGGACAATGACCGTGCGGTTCACCGGGTTGATCTCGCCACCCTGGTAGCCAGCCACCACCCGCGCCGGCACCCCCCCGGCGCGCAGCAGCAGCACGAAGGCGGCGGCGTAGTGCTCGCAAAAGCCGCGGCGGGTCTGGACCAGGAATTCATCGACGTCATCCTCCCCGAGCAGCGGCGGTTGCAGGGTGTAAACGAAGGACTGCTCCCGGAACCGGGCCAGCACCGTATCGACAAAGCCGGCGTCGCTGCCGCTGGTCTCGCGCAAGCGCCGGGCCAGTTCACGGCTGCGCGGGTTGCCGGCCTCCGGCAGCTGCAGTTCCTGGGTCCGGCGCCAGGAGCTGAGTTGTGCCTCCAGCGCGGTCGCCGGCCAGGAACTGACGCGGTAGTGATACTGCTCCTGGATTTCCACCGGCCGGTACAGGCGAAAGTCGGGTGTCTGCAGGATACCGGCGTCGGTGGATTCACCATAGCGCAGGCTGTACAGCCAGCGCTGCTGGGTGGGCATCATCAGCACGCTGTAGCGCAGGGCCTCGCCGACGACGGTCGGT
>JBKDZQ010000140.1:0-12172 GCA_047971325.1 Parahaliea sp. | reverse complement strand
TGGTGGGCCTGGAAGCCCTGCTGCGCTGGTGCCATCCCGAGCGGGGCATGGTGTCCCCGGGGGTCTTCATCCCACTGGCGGAGGAGATGGGGCTGATCCGCGACCTTGGCAACTGGTGTCTGCGCCAGGCCTCCTCGGACATGGCACATCTGCTGTCGGCGCGGCGACCCCTGCGCAAGATGGCGGTCAACGTCTCTGCCTTGCAGTTCGGGCAGACCCTCGTCGGCGAAGTGGAGGCCGCCCTGCAGTCCTCCGGCCTGCGCGCCGATGCACTGTCGCTGGAGGTCACCGAGGGTATCGCCATGGAAAACAGCGAACGCACCCTGAACACCCTGCAGGCGCTGCGCAATATCGGCGTGCGCCTGTCGATCGACGACTTCGGCACCGGCTACTCCTCGCTGAGCTACCTGTCGCGTTTCCCGCTGAATGAAATGAAAATCGATCGCAGTTTCGTCGACCGGGTGGAGGACAATGCCCAGCAGGCGGGACTGGTGCAGACCATCATCGCGCTGTCGCGCAGCCTGGAGCTGGACCTGGTCGCCGAAGGTGTGGAAACCCCGGGCCAGTACCACTTCCTGCAGCACCAGGGCGCCAATATCATCCAGGGCTTTCTGTTCAGCAAACCGGTGTCGATCAGCGAGCTACCGCCCATGCTGGAGGCAGGCTACTTCGCCCCCAGAATCAGGGAGATCGGCGAACTGGTTTACAACCCGTCGAGCATGAACCTCGGCTGAGGCGCGCCGGCGCTGCCGCCACCTCTCACCCAGCCCCAGCCGCAGCTGGGCGCTGCCCATGGCCTGGTCCCGGAGCAGGGCCGCCGGTGACCGGCAGGAGCGCGGTGCGCCCGGGGACTGTGACTTACTGCTGCTGCTGTTGCTGCTCGATCTCCGTGCGACGGGCGTCCTGGATCTGCTGCAGGCTGTGACGGTAAGCCTCGGTCACCTTGTCGACACCCGAGGGGTTGAGACAGGCGCCATTGGTGTTACCGGTTACCGTGTAGGTGGTGTAGATCGCCGAGGCCGACATCAGCGCCGCCGACACCAGCTGGGTGGGCACCCCCTCGCCTTTCATGACATTGGCAAGATCGATAAAACGCTGCATGCACTGGCGGTGCTGTTCACCTTCATTGGTGGTCATGGCTCTGCCCTCCTGGTCAAATGCCGCTGATCTTAGCACCCCCCGCCCCCCGCTGTGAAAGCGGGAGCCGGCGAAAGCCCGCAAATCGCCCCGCCCCGGGGCCCGGCGGCGCCCCTCCATCAGGTGCCGGAGCTTGCCGTTTGCCGCCGGGCCTCCCTCCGTTGGCCGGCCTCCAGCACCAGCACGGTCAGCGCCGGCAGCATGGTCAGGGTCACCAGCGCCGCGCCGAGGATACCAAACATGACAATGGCGCCCACCCCGCGGTACAGCTCGGTGCCAGCCCCCGGGATCAGCACCAGCGGGGCCAGGCCACAGAGAGTGGTAATGGTGGACATGGCGATCGGGCGCAGACGGGCTTCCACGGCCTCGCGCACCGCCACTACCGGCTCCATGGCCTGTTCCCCGACATTGCGCACCGCCCGGTCCACGATCAGGATCGGGTTGTTGACCACGGTGCCCATCAGAATGAGGAAGCCGAGCATGGAAATCATGTCGAAGGGCTGCACGACGGCGGCCATGCCCAGGACCGGCAGCAGCGCCCCCACCCCGTTCAGCAGTGCCAGGCCCACGATACCACCGGCAATTCCCAGCGGGATGGAGGTCATGATCAGCAGGGGGTAGCCCCAATGGGTGAAGATGGCCACCAACAGCAGGTAAACGATGAACAGCGCCACCGCGTAGTTGCCGACCAGGGCCGAACGGGTGGCATCGAGCTGGTCGGCAGCGCCGGAGATATCGATAGTGACGCCGGCGGGAACCTCGCCGCGATCGCGCAGGGTCTGCACCAGATCATCCCGCACCCGGGCCACCCCCGCCTCCAGCGGCACGCTGCGCGGCGGGATGATATTGAGGGTCACCGTGCGCTGGCCATTGACCCGCCGCAGGGAGTTGGTATCCACCGTCTCCTCGATGCGCCCCAGGGCGCCCAGCGGCAGCACCGCCCCGGTGGGGGTGTACACCGGCAGCTGGGCCAGGTCGTCGAGCTCCGCGTTCTGTCCGACGTCGGAGTAAAGATAGATGTCGATCTTGTCGTCCTGCTGGAAAAATTCATCCACATAGCTGCCATCAGTGAGGGCCGCCACCGTGAAGCCGAGGTTGTCGGCGGTCAGCCCCAGCTCCGCCGCCCGCTCCCAGTCCGGGTGGATTTCCACCATCGGCTGGGCCAGCGCCAGCGACGGCGGTTCGGTCTGGATGCGGGGGTTGTCGAAGATTTCCTCGGCCCGCCGGTAGGCGCTCTGGGCCACCCGGTAGATGTCCTGCAGGCGAGCGCCGCTGATGTCCAGATTGATGCTGCGGGTACCACCGTCATTGCTGGTGATAATGGAGCCCCGGGCGGCAAAGGCGTGCATGCCGGGGTACTCCTCGAACTTCTCCGTCAGCACATCCATCAGCGTCTCCAGATCGCGCCCATCGACCGGCTCGCTGATGATGCGCAGGCTGTCGGCGGCCACCCGCATGTTCAGGTAGTGCAGGGCCGGCGCGGGCGCCTGCCCGCGGTGAAAGGCCTTGGGGTCGGCCTCCACCGCGGGCAGGAAATAGCGCAGGATCTCCCCGCCGATCTGCTCCATCGCCGGCAGGTTGTAGCCGGGCGGGGCGTTCATGGTGGCAAACACCTTGGGCTCCTCGCCCTCGGGCAGATACTCCGCCGGTGGCGTCAGCCACACGATTACCGCCACGCTGGCCAGTACGGTGACAGCAATACAGGTGTAGCGCCGGCGCGGCGTGACGAGGATCGCGTCAACCCCGCGCAGGGTGCGATCGCGCATGCGTTCACCGAAGCTGTCGCCATCGCCCTCGCGCCGGTCGATGCTGATACGGGCAGCGGCGGTGGGCAGCACGGTGATCGCCACCAGCATGGAGGCGAGAATGGCTGCGGAAATGGCCATGGCGACGTCGGAATACAGCTGTCCGGCCTCTTCGCGCACAAACAGTACCGGGATGAACACCAGCACGGTGGTCATGGTGGAGGCAAACACCGCCGGCCATACCTGGCGCACACCATCGATGGCGGCGCGCATGCGGTCGGCGCCGCGGCGCCGCTCCAGTTCGATGCTCTCGAGCACCACGATGCTGTTGTCCAGGGTCATGCCGATAGCGAAGGCCACCCCCGCCAGCGAGATGACATTGATGGTGCGCCCCGCCACCAGCAGGCCGAGAAAGGCCACGATGATGCAGACCGGAATACCCATCACCCCCACCAGGGTGGTGCGCAGGGAGCGCAGGAACAGGAACATCACCACTGACGCGAGCAGCGCGCCCAGAATCAGGTTCTGCCACACATTGCTCACCGAATCCTCGACATAGCGCACGTCATCGGACATCAGTGTCATTTCCAGGCCGGCCGGGTTCAGCAGTTCCCGGTTTATCGGCTCCAGGTCGGCCATGATGGCGCGCTTGATGTCGATGACATTGGAGCCCGACTCCCGGCGCAGGGCGATCATGATGCCGCGTTCATCGTTGAAGGTGGAGGTTTCCCGGCTCTCGAAGTGATCCAGCTGCACCCGCGCCACATCCGACAGGCGGATCACCGCATCGCCCCGGCGGGCCAGCACGAGGTCGTTCAGGTCCTCCAGCGAATCGAAGCGGCCGACGGTGCGCAGCAGGTACTGGCGCTTGCCGGACTCCACCTCGCCGCCGGAGCGGTCACGGTTGCGGTTGCGGATGGCCTCGCGCACATCGCCCAGGCTCAGGCCACGCTGGGCCAGGCGCGCCGGGTCGATGAGCACCTGTACCTGGCGCTCGGCGCCACCCCACACGTTGACCTCGGAAATCCCCGGCACCCGCGACATGCGCGGCTTGACGTTGTCCTCCAGGAAGTCCCGCATCAGGTCCATGTCGAGCTGGCGCGGATTGCCCGGCAACGGGGTCACACTGAAGAACATGAAGCTGTTGGCGGAGAAGGAGTTGGCGTAGATGCGCGGTTCGTCCACTGCCTCCGGGTAGGAGGGCACCTGGCTGAGGGCGTTGTTGACCCGGATCAGCATTTCGGTGATGTCGGTGCCGAAGGGAAATTCCAGCTCCACCTCGGCCCGGCCGCTCTCGGCGGTAGCGATGATGCGCGACAGGCTGGGCAGGTTGCGCAGGTACTCCTCCTGCTCGATGACGATTTCCTTTTCCACGTCCTGGGGCGTGGCGCCCGGCCAGTTGGTGCGCACACTGATGGCGCGCACATCGAGATCGGGAATCATCTGCACCGGTATGCGCAGGGCGGCGACCACACCCAGCACGCACACGATCAGCACCGTGACGGTCATCAGGGTGCCGCGCTGAACGATTTGCTCGAACATGACCTGTTACCTGCCCGCCGCCTGCGGCGACCTGCTCTGGACAATCTGCACCGGCTGCCCGTCCTGCAGGGCCTCGTTGCCCTCCACCACCACCCGGACACCGGGCTCCAGCCCATCGACGACTTCCACCAGGCCGTCGAACTGCATCCCGGTGAGAACCGGATTTTCCATTGCCTCCAGCACGCCGTCGCGCCGCCCCACGGTCCACACCACCACGCGGCCATCCGGGTAGCGCAGCAGGGCATCCCGCGGCACCACCAGTCCGTCACGACCGGAGGGAATCTGCAACATGGCCCGCACCGACATGCCCGGCTGCAGCGCAGGGCTGTCGGCGCCGGGCAATACCCGCAACAGAAAGGTGCGCGCCCCCGGGTCGGTCACCGGCACCACGGTATCCACTGCGCCGCTGTAACGTTCGTCGGGGCGAGCGTTAAGGGTGTAGTTCAGCTTGCCACCGGCCTGCAGGGCGGGCAAAAAATCCTCTGCCACGGGAAAATCCAGCCGCACCGCGTCGGTCGCCACCAGCGCCAGCACCGCCTGTCCCGGCGTTACCCACTCCCCGACCTCGGTCAGTTTTTCGCTCACCACACCGGTAAAGGGCGCCCTCAGGGTGTGCCGCGCCAGCACCGCACGCTGATAGCTGGCTTCGGCCAGCCGCTGTTGCAGGGCGGCCTCATCCAGCATTACCTCGGCCTCCAGGTCGCGCACCACGGTCTCGGCGATGCTGTGCCTGGGCACCAGTTCGCGCGCCTCCCGCAGGCGTCGCCGGGCATCGTCCAGGGCGTTTTCGGCCTGCCGGGCCTGGGCTTGCGCCCCGGCCACCTGCAGGCCGGCCAGCTCCGCATCCAGTTCCAGCAGCACGTCCCCCGCCGCCACCCGCGAACCGGCATCCACCCGCAGAGCCTCCACCAGGCCACTGGTGGCGGCGGACAGGCGGGCCGCCTTCGCCGCGGTGACCGTGCCAGTGAGCGCCACCTGGCGGAAAATCGTCATCTGCTGGATATCGGCCACTCCCACGGGAACACCGCGGGGCTCTTCGGCGATGGCTGGCAGACAGCTCAGCAAACAGGCGGACAGCAGCCCGCACAGGGGCAAACGGGGGGGGTTGATCAGCGACTTCACAACGAACACAGGCCCTGGATATCAATTGAGAATGAATTGCAACACACCGGTGCCAGCATAGCGAACCGCGAGCCCTGCCGCCATGGTATCCGGCAAGCCTGGCGGACAACAGCAAAAACACCACAGCCGAGCCGAATGGACTTGGATGCGGCGGCGGTTTTCACTAAGCTGCCGCATCAACCTCCCCAAGGAACCGGACCATGTTTGAATTCAGCGAACAGTCCCGCCAGTACCATGAACGGTTGGCGGCCTTCATGAACGAGCACATCTACCCCAACGAGGAGCGCTACCACCAGCAACTGGCAAACGCCGCCTCGCGCTTCGCCGCCCTGCCCCTCATGGACGAACTCAAGGCCAAGGCCCGGGCGGCCGGGCTGTGGAACCTGTTTATCCCGCCTTCCCTGGCCGAGCACGCCGATCACGACGGACTGTCCAACTTCGACTACGCCCCACTGGCGGAACTCATGGGACGGGTGCTGTGGAGCCCGGAAGTGTTCA
Organism: Parahaliea sp.; assembly: GCA_047971325.1. Classification (GTDB taxonomy): domain Bacteria; phylum Pseudomonadota; class Gammaproteobacteria; order Pseudomonadales; family Halieaceae; genus Parahaliea. Next base: position 6,128 of record JBKDZQ010000140.1, on the reverse strand, counting down.
ACTGCAACGCCCCGGACACCGGCAACATGGAAGTGTTCATGAAGTACGGCAACGCCGAGCAGCAGGCGCGCTGGCTCAAACCCCTGCTGGCGGGGGAAATCCGCTCTTCCTACGCCATGACCGAGCCCCAGGTGGCCTCCTCCGACGCCACCAACATTGAGCTGCGCATCGAGCGCGACGGTGACCACTACGTGCTCAACGGCCGCAAGTGGTTCATCACCGGCGCCATGTACGAACGCTGCCGGATCTTCATCGTGATGGGCAAGTCCGACCCGGACAATCCCAACCGTCACCTGCAGCAGAGCCAGATATTGGTGCCCAAGGACAGCCCCGGACTGACCGTGCTGCGCCCCCTCACCACCCTGGGCTACGACGACGCCCCCATCGGCCACGCCGAGCTGCGCTTTGACAATGTGCGGGTACCGAAGGAAAACCTGCTGCTGGGCGAGGGCCGCGGCTTCGAGATCGCCCAGGGTCGCCTTGGTCCGGGCCGTATCCACCACTGTATGCGGCTGATTGGCGCCGCTCAGCGCTCGCTGGAACTGGCCTGCAAACGGGCCACCGACCGCAGCACTTTCGGCCGCGAACTCAGCCAGCACCAGTCAGTGCGCGAAGACATCGCCAAAAGCTTCGCTGAACTTGAAATGATGCGACTGCTGGTGCTTAAAACCTGCAAGCGCATGGACGAGGTGGGCGCCAAGGGTGCAATGGATCTGATTGCCGCCAGCAAAATCAGCGTGCCGCTGATGGCCCAGACCATTATCGACCGCTGCATGCAGGTGCACGGCGCCGGCGGCCTGACCGAGGACTACTGCATGGCGGAAGCCTTCAACTATGCCCGCTGGTGCCGCCAGGCGGACGGCCCCGACCAGGTCCACCAGATGGCCCTGGGCAAACAGGTCATTCGCGCCTATTCACAATAGCGCGCAGCGGGGATCCCGGCGCACAATGCCGGGGCCCCACTGGCAGAAGCTAGTCCCGCCGGTAGGTGCCCAGCATCCGGTTCATCCCCAGGATATGGGGCTCCACCTTCTCCAGGAATTCCTGCAGGTCCAGCCCATCCGGCAGCTCCGGCTCCACGTTCAACGCCAGAATCCAGAAATAGTAGTGATGCGGGCCGTGCCCGGGTGGCGGCAGCGGACCATTGTAGCCCTGCTTGCCAAAGTCGTTACCGCCCCTGGCAAAGCCCTTCACACCCTCCTCCAGCTGCTGCACCTGGGGCGGGATGTTGTACAGTACCCAGTGCACAAAGCCATAGGTACCCCGGTCACTGACCAGTGGGGCATCCGGGTCGTGGCAGAACACGGCGAACGAGCGCGTACCCTCGGGGGCACCGCGCCAGGACAGGGCCGGGGATACGTCCACCCCCTCCCCAGTGTGCTTGCCGGGAATGGCCCCGCCGGCCGCGAAGGCGGTGCTGGTGATCTGGATGTCGGATAGTGCAAAACCCATGAGTTACCTCGAATCAGATGGCTGTGGTAGGGGCTTGGCCTGCCAGACTGGCAGCAGCGTCAGACAGAAGCCGCCCAAGCGCGGCCATGAGAGGCCGGGGGCCCAAGAAAAGCCGCCCGGCACTTCCAGCTGAGGCAGGATCAGCCCAGGTTGGCGTTGACGAAGTCCCAGTTCACCAGCGCCCAGAACGCGTCCATATACTTGGGACGGGCGTTGCGGTAGTCAATATAGTAGGCGTGTTCCCACACGTCGACGGTCAGCAGGGGCCTGTCGCTGCCGGTCAGGGGCGTTGCCGCGTTGCTGGTGTTGACGATGGCCACCGAGCCATCGCCCTTCTGCACCAGCCAGGTCCAGCCGGAACCGAAGTTGCCAATGGCGCTGGCGGTGAACTCCTCCTTGAACTTGTCAAAGGAGCCGAAGGCGGCCTTGATTTTCTCGGCCACGGCACCGGTGGCGGCGCCGCCGCCATTGGGGCTCAGGCAGTTCCAGTAAAAGGTGTGGTTCCACACCTGGGCGGCGTTATTGAACACCCCGCCGCTGGACTTCTTGACGATGGTTTCCAGGTCGGCGTCGGCCAGCTCGGTACCGGCAATCAGCGGATTCAGCTTGTCGACATAGGTGGCGTGGTGCTTGCCGTAGTGGAACTCCAGCGTCTCCCTGGAGATGTGCGGCGCCAGCGCGTCCATCGCATAGGGCAGTTCGGGAAGGGTAATAGCCATGTGGGTGTAACTCCTTTCTAGTTGTGTGCAGAACCCTGAATTCAGGGCGCGGATCAGCGGTTGTGTACTATACGAAAAGTTGGCGACGATTGGCACTTCCCGGAGGCCAACAGATGCCCCCACGGGCAAAAAAACTGCCCGGGGCGGAATCCGTGCGGATTGAGGGCACACCACGGTGGCGCCATCGCCTTGCCGACCAGGCCGGGACCGCCACGGGAAAACAGCTGTACGGCCCCCGGGGCCGGGGTTCAGGCGCCGACGTGGGACCCCAGGCGGTAGCGGTCGCCGGGGTACAGCAGCTCCGCCAGTGACACCACGCCCCGGTGGGAGAAGGTACGGCGAGTGATTTTCAGACAGGGAGATGCCGTGGACACTGCCAGCAAGATGGCGACTGCGGGCGCCGGCAATACCGCCTCCACGGTCTGATCCGCCTCTGTCAGCGGAGCCACCTCCGCCAGATAGGCGCTGGGCGTGATACGGGAGAAATCCTGACCCAGGTAGTCCGGCGCCAGATGGGCGGCCACGTGGCGGCACTCCCACTGCAACGGCATGCCGTTCTCCAGATGTACCAGCTCGCTGTAAAACAGCCGCTCGCCCTCCACCAGCCCCATCTGCGCGGCGAGGCCGGCGGGAGCCTCGAACTCGCAAAGCCTGATCACGTGACAGGCGTGGCAGTGACCCCGCAGGCGAATCTCCTGGGCGATATTGCGAATATGGCTCACCGAACTGACCGGACGCAGGTCCGCGACGAAGCTGCCCAGGCCCTGGATGCGCTGCAGCAGGCCATCGTCCGCCAGCTCCCGCAGGGCGCGCCGCGCCGTCATGCGGCTGACCTGGAACTCGGTAACCAGCTGGTTTTCGGAGGGTACGCGATCACCAGGGCCCAGCTCACCCAGCTCGATACGCTGCCGCAGGGCCCTGTTTGATACGAGCATACTGGGGAGAGGACATGCGCCGGGTTCCACGATGAATACCCACAAAGTCTATATGGCTTATTGTCGCCCATACAAATGCTTCGTCACCGCCCCCAGGCCATTCCTTACCCCGCGCTCCGGCGACAGCGTCTGCATCAGTGCTGCATCAGTGCTTGAGGCATCCGCCACTCTTGGTTAGTCTTCCGCGACTGACCTCTTCACGTTCAAGGATTTCCCGGTAATGCGTTGGCGCACTGGCGCAAATATCGCCATGGCACTGGTCTGCTGCAATGTCACCCAGGCGGCGGAACAGGTCTCCGACAAGAGCGCGACCCGCTATTCCGCGGAGGTCGGGGCGGGCCTCGAGTACGACAGCAACGTTGCAGTGGACGAACTGGACACCAGCAGCAGCCAGAGTGACTATGCCGCCACCCTGGACGCGGAGCTTGCCGTTCACAAGCCCCTGCGCGAAGGCACCGACGTCAGCCTGTCCTACGACTTCAACCAGAACCTGTACCAGGAATTTGACCGGGTCAACCGCCAGACCCACATCGTGGGCGCCAACCTGAAGCAGAAACTCAGGCGCGCCGATGCTGGACTCACCGCCTTCTACATCAACTCGAGCCTCGATGGCGACGGCTTTCTGGAACTCACCCGGCTGTCACCCTCAGTGTCCGGCTTTCTGGACAGGAAGTGGTTTGGTCGCGGGGCCTATGTCTATTCCGACAAGAGTCTGGCCCAGAGCAAGGGCCGGGACGCCACCACCCAGGCGGTGGAGGCGGATCTGTATTTCTTCCACCGGGGGCTGCGCAGCTACTTCAACCTGGGCTATCGCTACCGGGACGAAAATGCCGACTTCAACCAGTACGACTACCGCTCCCACAACCTCAAACTGCGCTACATCCACCGCTTCAAGCTGGATCAGCGCTCCATCAAGCTGGAACTGGCCTGGCGTTTCGAGGATCGTGACTACCTCAGCGACACGCCGGAGATCGACGCCGAGCGTAACGACCGCAGGCAGCGGCTACAGGTAGATGTGGAAGTTCCCCTGGGTGAGCGCGCGGCCATGCAGTTCTACACCGGCTACGGCGACTACGAATCCAACTACACCCCGGCAGACTACAACCAGACCGTGACCGGCAGCCGCGTCATTTACCGCTGGTAGCCGCCGACTGTGGCCGCAGCAGGCCATAGCCGTAGATTTCGTCGCGTCCCGGCGGTCCCAGATCCTCGGCACTCCGGTAGAGACTGTCCAGCACATTGACACCGGGCTCCAGCTGCCGCAAACGGGCGGCCGCCGTGGTGGCAAAGGGTACGGCGAAGGAAGTGCCGGAGGAGGTGGCGTACCCCCCGCCCGCCCGGGCGTGCAGCAGGCCCACACCGGGGGCGGCAATGTCGAGATATTCTCCACGGTTGGCCAGGCGGAAGGCCCGGCCGGCGGTATCCACCGCGGTCACCGCCACCACCGAACCGTAGGCGGCAGGATACTTGGGTTTGGCCGCAGGCCCGCCATTGCCGGCGGCGGCCAGAATCAGCACACCGCGCTCGGAGGCACGCTTGAGTGCTGTCTCCAGCAGGCGATTGGGCGGCCCGGCAATACTGACATTTACCACCTCGACCCCGGAGGTCACCAGCCAGTCCAGGGCGCGCACCAGGCTCACGGTGGAGGCGACCTCCCCGCGTTCACCGTCGTCCTCGAACACTCCGGCGGCGTAGAGTTCCGCCTGGGGGGCCAGCCCCTGGTAGCCGTCACCGTTGGCGGCGATGATGGAGGCGATGGCGGTGCCGTGAAAGTCGGGCAGGGCCCTGCCGGTCACAAAGGACTGGGTGCGGATACGCGAGTGCGCCAGCGACGGGTGGCTGGTGTCCACCTGGCTGTCGATCATGCCGATGCGCAGATTCATTGCCTCCACATCCGCCGGGAACGGCACCGCCGCGCGCGGGGCGATGCCGCGCACCGAGTGTTCCACGGGCGAGCCAGCGGTGTAGAAATGATTCAGGTCCACGTCGGCGCGGCCCGAGCCCACCACATCCACCACGCCCTGGCGCACCTCGGAAATCTTGAAGGTCGAGGGCGCCGCCACCTCGGCCAGCCGCAGGCCCATACCCGGCAATTCGGTCACCCTGTCAAACAGGTAGCCACGCCGGGCGAGCTCAGTAAAGGCCTCGGGCTCGGCCATCACCAGCCACTGCGCGGTCTGGATACGGTCCTCATCGACCTCGAGCTTGTTCTCGATTTCATCAAGAATTTCGTCGATTTCGTTCTCCAGCCGCTCCTCCACCGAGGATACCACCGCGTTCTCGACACCGGCCTCGACACGGGACTCCACACTGTGCTGCACCCGGGACTCGACCGCGACTTCCACGCTGTCTTCCACCTGCTGTTCCACGGAGGACTCCACCGATGACTCCGCGGCCACTTCGACGCTCTGCTCCACCGCATTCTCGACACTGCTTTCAACGGCCGCTTCCACCACCTGCTCGGCACTGGCCTCCACCGACTGTTCGACACTGTCCTGCACCCCGGCTTCCGCGACCTGCTCGACCCGCTCCTCTACCGAGCTCTCGACGCTGTCCTGGACCGAGTCTTCCACGCTGTGCTCGACACTGGCCTGCACATTCTCCTCGACGTCGTCGTCGATGCCTTCCTGAATGCTGTCCTCGATGCTTTGTTCTACCGTGTCTTCAACCTGACCCTCCACCTTGTCCTCGGTTTCGGCCTCGATTGCCTGCTCGGTGCTGTCGTCGATTTCCCCGATGACCTCCTCCTCGATATCGTCCTCGAAGGCGTCCTCGGGGTCCATGCAGCAGGGCACCTGGGCCTGGGCGACCGGGACCGGGAGCAGCGCCAGCGCGACCGGAGCCAGCACCACCAAGGCCAGCAGCAGTGCGCGCAGGGAAGCCGCTGCCGCTTGCAGGGGGCCGGGGGTCGGGGACACGGGAGGGGAAGATACAGAGGGAACCGCTGGCATGGTGATACCCGCAAATTTCTGGTAGTTGCACACGGTTGACGGGTTTGCGGGAGATATATTCCACAATTTGG
>JBKDZQ010000139.1:0-2258 GCA_047971325.1 Parahaliea sp. | reverse complement strand
TCACTGCATTTGACGGGGCAAATTAGAAGCTCGGTGATGTAGGGGGGTGAGTCATTTTCTACCCGGTTCTTACCGTGACTTTTCCCCACCTGATCCCATGTAATCAGGCGGTGATGGTTATTGAGATTGGGCCCGTCACCGGCGCCGTAAGCTTGGGTGTCGTGATCTATATCCATCCAGCCGGGTGGCTTCTTCATGGCCGCTTCCAACTTGGCGGCCAGATCATCACCGATACTGCGTGGGGTACCTTTCTGGGTGGGCAGTTGATTGCGTACCTGGCTGAGGTAGGAGCTATTGGTCTGTGCGGCACGGGCCAGGCGCGCTGCCGAACCCGCTTCGCGAATGAGGATCTCGAGGTTTTTGAGCCGAATAGGGCTGTGCTTTCTAGTCATGTAAGGAAGTTTAGCAATATTTAGCATAATGATAAATAAAAAATTAGCATCAAAAGTTGAGCGCCAATATGCTCGGTGCTAATGTATATTCGCATGGAGCTAAAGTATTTCTTAAAGATGGCAACGAAGAGGGAGCGAGCAGAAGTTGCCACGGCCTGTAACAACTCTGTTTCCTACCTTTATCAGATCGCGGGCAATCACCGCTACGCCAGTCCGCTGTTAGCCACACAGATTGAGAAATGGACCCGGCAAGTGGCCAGATCATCTGGCGGGAGGCTCCAGGCGGTACCGCGGGCGTCCATGGTGCGCCATCCTGAAATCTTCTACGCCGTCACTGGTGACGACGATAAAGGCCCGCTGGCGGTGGCCGAAGATGATGGCGCAGCCTAAGCCCCCCTCTACGGCAGCCAGGTCTCCGCAGGAAGACCTAGGTGTCACTCGGGTGGCAGTGGACCGCATTCACTATTACGGTAGGAATCCACGCCGCCAGCAAAACCCAGAATACGACCGTATCAAAGCCTCCATCCGCGACGGTGGGCTGGATCAGCCACTGGTGCTCACGAAACAACCCGGCATGGCTGACTACGTATTGCATAGCGGTGGCAACACGCGGCTGCGGATCCTGAAAGAGCTGTACGAGGAGACTGCGAACGAGCGCTACTACTGGGTCGAGTGTGTGATTCGACCCTGGTCGCAGGAATCGTCAGTGCTGTTCGCACACCTTCGGGAGAATGAGCTCCGAGGCGGATTACCATTTATCGACAAGGCCCACGCGGTATTTGAGGCGAAGTCGCTGCTGGAAGCGGAACTGGGCACTAACGGATTATCACAACGGCAGTTGGAAACGCTGTTTCGTGAGCGAGGATTCAGCCTCAGCCACAGCACCATTTCGAAAATGGGTTATGCCGTCCACACGCTCTGGCCGGTCATGCCCCAGGCACTCAACGCCGGGCTGGGGCGGCCCCAGATCGAAAAGATCCGGTCCCTGGAGCGGGCCGCTCGGCAGCTCTGGATACACCGCGAGCTGGGCGACGAAAGCGAGTTCAACGCGGTTTTTGCCGAGCTGTGCCGACGCTATGACTGTGCTGAATGGGACGTGCAGCCGTTGTACACCGCGCTGCAACATGAGATCGCGGTGGCGGCCGAACAGAGCGAGCACGTCATTCAGCTTGAGATAGAGGCCTGCATGGCGGGCCGAACGGTTGAGCACGGCATTGACCCAGTCGACGAGCCTGGGAGCGTGCAGCCAGGTCCGCGTAGCGCGTCAGGCAACGCCAGTGCCGCGGCAGCGGAATCCCCGATTGCCACCACCTCCTCTGTGCCCACAGCAACACCGCGCCCGAAGGCGCAGTGCGCCGTTGACGATGACAGATCCACTGCCGCTCCTACGCGAAGCCTTAGTACATCCTCGCACAAATCGAGCGAGCCGGATGCAGCGGACATCGCGACATTGCGCAGCCGGATCGCTACAACAGCAACACGCCTGGCGGAGCACCATGGTCTTGGCGGCCAGATACTGGTCCTTGCCGATATCGGCATGGGTTTTCTGTTAACGGATGTCCCACCCTCAGAGCTCACGGAAACGCTGGACCAGGAGATGTTGGGCCTGGTGTCGGCACTGTGGTGGCAATTGGCCGCCTGTGCCGAGGTGACAGCGGCACCGCCTGACGTTGTGCTGGCGTTCCTTGAGGAACCTTCGATCTTGCGCCAGGCGCTGGCGTCGCACGATGCGGATCTGTTGTTCAGTAGCGTTTGGACCCTGGATCCCGGACAGGTCGGCTGCCAGCTGTGGCAACAACTCAACCCCGAAGACTGGCAACTGCTGTTGCAGATGATGGAAGCCTATCGCGCACTGAAGCGGCTGGC
>JBKDZQ010000138.1:0-4428 GCA_047971325.1 Parahaliea sp. | reverse complement strand
CACGCCGTGGATACGTCCATGTAGGCTCGCGCTCGACATCCATGTCTCGCACGGTCCCGACCAGCCCTGCACGCTCCGGCGCCGGTTCGAGCGCCATTCGGCTCAAGTCCGCTCTATCGCCTCAAAACGGTTGGCCTCGAGATTCTTCACCACCCGGTCGGCGTCGAACACCTGGCCGTTCATGGCGATGTAGACCCCCGGGGGCTTGCTCTGCACGGCGCCGATGGCGCAGCCGATATTGAACACGGCGTCGCTCTCGGCGAAGGCCGCCGGTTGCAGTGCGCCGGTGAGCACGATGCGCTTGCCGGGAATACCCGCCAGCGTCCTGGCGGTGGCCACCATGCCGTCGGTGCCGTGGGTCACCAGCACGCAGTCCTCGCCACAGCGCTCCGCCAGACGGCGAATGGTGGCGCGGTCGGCCTCGTCCATATCCAGGCTGTCCTTGCGCATGGCTGATTCCACGGTAAAGGCAAAGCCCACACCCATGCGTTCCAGCAGTTCACCGATGACCGGGTCGCCCACCTGATAGTCGCTCTTGGCGTCGAAATAGATTTTGTCGATGGTGCCGCCGGTGGTGATGATATGGAGCTTCATGAATCTGGCTGGGTCCGCGATGTCGGTGGAGAGTCGGGTTGCATGGAGAGCAGGGCTGCATTATAGCGACCCCGCCCGGGCCCCGGCCAGCATTCAGCCCAGGGCGTTTTCCAGATGTTGGCACAGGGTCCTGAGAATGTGGATTCGAGCGTAGCGTTTGCTGTTGCCGGCCACCAGGCTCCAGGGGGCATCCTCGGTACTGGTGTGGGCCACCATGTCCTCCACCGCCAGTTCGTAGTCGCGCCACTTGTCCCGGTTGCGCCAGTCCTCCCGGGTGATCTTGTAGCGCTTGTGGGGCGTTTTCTCGCGCTCCTTGAAGCGCTGGTACTGTTCTTGCGGGGTGATGTGCAGCCAGAACTTGCACAGGACGATGCCGTTGCCGGTAAGCTGGGCCTCGAACTGGTTGATTTCGTTGTAGGCCCGCTGCCACTGCTTGCTGCTGGCGAAGCCCTCTACCCGCTCCACCAGCACCCGGCCGTACCAGGAACGGTCGAACAGGGTGGAGCGGCCACTGCGTTCGATATTGCGCCAGAAACGCCACAGGTAGTGGTGGCGGCGTTCCTCGTCGGTGGGGGCGGCGTACTGCACCAGGTGGTACAGGCGGGGGTCGATGGCACCGGTGACCCGGCGGATGGCGGAGCCCTTGCCGGCCGCATCCCAGCCCTCGAACACAGCGATAAAGGAGCGCTGCTCCCGGTGCGCCCGCCAGGTCAGGTCCTGCAGTCTCGCCTGGCAATGGGCCAGTTGCTCGCGGTAGTCCACCTTTGACAGTGTCGCCGAGGTGTCGACGGTATCCAGCACCGTGGGCTGGCCCTTGCGCAGCTTGCTGCACTGCGATGGCGGCTGCGGGCGGGCGCCGCCGGTGCTGCGCAGCTGCGTGCGCATGGCCTCCAGCAGGAGTTCGCCGCAGGTTATTTCCCGATAGTTTTTATCGTTGGCCTCCACCAGGTGCCAGGGCGCAAGGCCGGTGTCGGTTTTCAGTATCACTTTCTGGGCGCACTTGAGCACGGCAGGATAGGCCTGCCACCAGACATCGGCATCGGCGTCGACCCAGGGGTTCTGCTGTTGCCGGGGCGCCTCCTGGGTCAGTTGCCGGCGCTGGGTGTCGCGGCTGACATGCAGCCACAGCTTGACGATCAGGTAGCCGTCGGCGCACAGCAGGCGCTCGAAGTCGTTGATCTGGGACAGGCGGCGGGCCAGTCGGGCCGGATTGTCCTCTTCTTCCAGGGCGGTGCGCAGCACCCGATTGTACCAGGCGCCGATAAAAATGCCAATCTCGCCCCGCGGCGGCAGCTTGCGCCAGAAGCGCCAGTAGTAGGGACGGGATTCCTCCTCGTCGGAGTGCATCCACATGGCGTTGGTCTCGATACCGCGAGGATCCATCCAGGTGTTGAGCTGGTGGACCAGGCTGCCCTTGCCGGCGCCGTCCATGCCTGCCACCACCACAATGGTGGGGATGGACTTGGCCGCCAGTTTGAACTGGCATTTCAGCAGCGCCTCCCGCAGCGGCTCCTGGCGTTCGTCGTAGCTGTCCCGGGAAAGGAACTTGCCGGCTTCCAGCGCCTCAAACATGCTGTTCTCCATTTTGTCGATATCCGCCCACAGCATAGGCTGACAGGGCAACTATGGCTATAATTCCCTGCCCATGACAGGAAGCCCCCGTGTTATCCGCCATTTTTTATCAGGACTCAAACTTCGCGGCCCCTTGCCCCCGGTGCGGTGCCAGAGCAAGGTACCGGTAGTCGTCATGTATCTGTCATTGTTAGCTTTTGTGAGGGTGGGCCTCCTGCTGTGCTGTCTGTTGCCCGCTCTGGTGCTGGCCAAGGCCGAAACGCTGGTCTATCAGGTCAAGGGCCTGGACAAAACCCTGCGCCACAACGTCGAGGCCTGGCTGGGGGCGGTTCCCGCCACCGAGTCCGAGCGCGCCGCTTTTCTTTCCACTGCCCGCGAGCGCACCGCCAAGGCCCTGCAGGCCCTGGGTTACTACAACCCGGTGATCGATCTCGAGGTGGACAGTCAGAAAGCGCCCTGGCGGCTGACCATCAACATCGACGCCGGCGAACCGGTGCGGGTCGATAAGCTGGAGCTGCAGGTGCAGGGCGATGCCACCGCAGACGAGGACTTCAAAACCCTGCTCGAGGCGCCAGCCCTGCACCGGGGCGAGGTCTTCAATCATGCCCACTACGAGGAATTCAAGAAATCGATGCTGTCCCTGGCCCAGCGGCGGGGTTACTTCGGTGCCCACTTCACCCGCAACCGGGTCGAGGTGGTGGAGGCCGCCAACACCGCCGCCATCAACCTGCATTTCGACAGTGGCCCGCGCTACCGCTTCGGCCCGTTGATTCACGATGAGCTGAACCTCTATACCTCACTGCTGCAGCGCCTGCGGCCCTTTGAGGAGGGCGAGCCCTTCCTGCTGGCCAAACTGCAGGAATTCCAGAGCGAACTGCAACGCACCGGCTATTTCAGTGGCGTGCTGGTGCAACCGCGGGTCAGTGAGGCGGTGGACAACCAGGTGCCGCTGGCGGTGGAGCTGTCACCGGCCAAGCGTCACAGCTTCGATGTCGGGGTGGGTTACAGTACCGATACCCAGGAGCGGGTGTCCATGGTCTGGCGCACACCCCGGATCAACCGTTGGGGCCACAGCCAGGAAACACGGCTGGAGTACTCCCGCATCAACCCCAGTGGCCGTATTACCTACAATATACCCCTGACTCACCCGCTCAACGATGTGCTGCAGTTGCGCGCGCGGCTCGAGCAGAACGAGTTCGGTGATATCGACAGCGACCAGGTCGAGTTTGGCGTGCGCCGGGAGCTGCGCAAGGGCAACTGGGTGTACGGCTATTCCCTGCGCTACCTCAATGAACAGTGGGACGTTGCCAGTTACAACGAGAACAGCGACTATCTGCTGCCCGGTTTCAGTCTGTCCCACAAGCTTCGCGAGGGACCACTGGTCAACCCGGACTGGGGTTTCAGTCAGTTCTATCAGTTCGAGGGCGCCAGCGAGCAGGCCGGCTCGGACGTTGACCTGCTACGGGCCTATGCCAAGTGGATCTATGTGCAGCGACTGGTCGACACCCCGCACCGTTTCGTCGGACGGCTGGAGCTGGGAGCGGTGTCGGTGGCCGCCGGAAAGCGCGACTGGCTCGCGCCGTCACTGAGCTTTTTCGCTGGTGGCTCCCAGAGCCTGCGGGGCTATGACTACCAGAGTCTCGGTAGCGAGGTGGAGCTCACGCTTGAGGACGGCGCCGTCGACACCCTGGTGGTCGGTGGTGAACGCCTGCTGGTGGGCAGCATGGAGTACCAGTATCGCTTCAACGAGAGCTGGCGCGGAGCGGCCTTTGTCGATGCGGGGGATGCCTTCAGCGACAGCGATTTCGACACCAAGGTCGGTGTCGGTGTCGGTGTGCACTACATGACGCCGGTGGGCGCCATCAAGCTGGAGGTGGCCAACAGCGTCAGCGAGGACGAACCCGAGTGGAGTTTCTACATTAATATCGGAGCCGAGTTTTGAAACGCCCGCGTCTGTTGCTGTGGCTGCTGCTCCTGTTGTTGCTGGTGCTGACGCTGTTTCTTGCCTTGCCCTTTACCGAGACCGGCAGCCGCCTGCTGGTGGCGCTGGCCGGCCGGGTCAGCCCGGTGCAGATCGACTACGAGGGCGGACGCCTGTTCGGTGAATTCCGCCTGCGCCAGTTGCAGGTCGACGCCGGTGCGTTACAACTTGACCTGACCGGTGTGCATGCGCAGCTACAACCTGCCTGCCTGCTGCAGGCCACCGTTTGCCTGGACTTTCTGACGGCGGACCGCCTGTGGCTGGACACCGGCGCCGGCGAG
>JBKDZQ010000137.1:0-5457 GCA_047971325.1 Parahaliea sp. | reverse complement strand
GTTCAGTTCCCGTCCCGGCAGCATGTTCGAGGTGCGGCTGGAGTTCGACCAGGCACCCCCCGAGATGAAGGCCTACACCATCGAGAAGCCGGCGCGCATCGCCATGGACTTTGCCGGCACCACCAGCGCCCTGACACGCACGCGCTACTCGCTGAACTACGGCAATGCCACCGGCGTCATGGTGCTGGATTCGGGCGATCGCACCCGCGTGGTGCTGAACCTGGTAACGCTGATGCCCTACGCAACCCGTGTCGAGGGCAACAACCTGTTCGTTACCGTGGGCGAAGCCTCCGGCAGTGAGTTCGTCAAACAGTCTTCCGACCCCACCAGTGTGCCCACCAAAGTGGAAAAGGTGGCAAAAGTGGAGTCGGAAATCACCGATCTGCAGTTCCGTCGCTCGGCCGCCGGTGAGGGGCGCCTGACCCTGCAGCTGAGCAACCCTCACGTGGATGTGAATGTGTTCAGCGAGTCTGGCGATATCAAGGTGCAGTTCCTTGGCACCAACGTCCCGGACCGCCTGGTGCGCCGCTACGACGTGACCGACTTTGCCACCCCGGTGGAGCGTGTGGAGGTAAAGACCAACGAACGCGGTGCCGAGCTGACCCTGAAAACCGGGCTGGATTCCGATTATCTGGCCTACCAGACCGACAACGAGTATGTGATCAGCGTCAAGAAGCTGACCAAGAAGGAGGTCGAGGAGCGCCGGGACGCCTTCAACTATGTGGGTGAGCGCATCTCCCTGAACTTCCAGGATATCGAGGTGCGGGCGGTGCTGCAGTTGATCGCCGACTTCACCGAACTCAACCTGGTGGCCAGCGACACCGTGGCCGGGCGCATCACCCTGCGTCTGCAGAACGTGCCCTGGGACCAGGCCCTGGAACTGGTACTGAAAACCAAGGGCCTGGACAAGCGCCAGGTGGGCAATGTGTTGATGGTGGCGCCGGCGGCGGAGATCGCCGAGCGGGAGCGCCAGGAAATCGAGGCCAACAAGCAGATTGCCGAGCTGGCTCCCCTGCACAGCGAGTTCATCCGCATCCGCTATGCCAATGCCAGCGAGGTGGTCAGGCTGTTCGAGGCCGGTTCCGAGGAGGGCGGCAGCCTCATTTCCGAGCGTGGTTCGGTGGTGGTGGACCCGCGCACCAACTCCCTGATCGTCACCGAAACCGCCACCAAGCTGGCGGACATGCGCGACCTGATCGAGCTGGTGGATATTCCCATTCGCCAGGTGATGATCGAGTCGCGCATTGTGATCGCCCAGTCCGATCTGCAGGATGAGCTGGGTATCAAGTGGGGCGGCGCCTACCTCGATCCGGACCACAACGGCAACGTGATCTCCGCGTCGGGCGATCTGGACAACGTCTACAACCTCAACAACTCGGTTATCAATGGCACCACACCCTCGCCCGGCTTCCCCGGGGCGCTGGCGGTGGACCTGGGGGTGGCCAGCGCCACCGGCAGCTTCGCGGTGGGCTTCACCAGCGACGACCTGTTCCTGGCGGCGGAACTCAGTGCCCTGGAATCCACCGGCAAGGGCGAGGTGGTATCGCAGCCGAAGGTGATTACCGGTGACAAACAGCAGGCCACCATCAAGTCCGGCACCGAGATTCCCTACCAGCAGTCCGCCGGCCAGTCCGGGGCCACCTCGGTGTCCTTCAAGGAGGCGGTGCTGAAACTCGACGTGACCCCGAACATCACTCCCGATGATCGCATCCTGCTGGATCTGGTGATCAACCAGGATTCAGTCGGCGACCTGGTGCCCAGCGGCCAGAGCGGTGGTTTCATCCCCTCCATCGATACCACCGAGCTGACCACCAAGGTGCTGGTGAACAACGGTGAAACCGTGGTGCTCGGTGGCGTATTTCGCACTGAGGATGTATCCTCCGTGTCCAAGGTGCCCTTCTTTGGCGATCTGCCCTACGTTGGCGCACTGTTTCGCAACACCAAGAACTCGAAGACCAAGACTGAAACCCTGATCTTCATCACCCCGCGCATTCTCGCGGATTCCCTGCTCGATTGACGCGGGATAAAACCGGCTGGTAATGGCATCACTGCAACGCGTTTTTCTGGTCGGTCCCATGGGGGCCGGCAAGTCCACTATCGGTAAATACCTGGCCCAGCACCTGAAGCTGGGCTTTGCCGATACCGATACCGAGATCGAGGAGCGCACCGGCGCCGATATCCCCTGGATCTTCGATGTGGAGGGCGAGGCGGGCTTTCGCGACCGGGAGCAGCAGGTGGTGGAGGAGATGACCCTCTGGGACAACATCGTGCTGGCCACCGGTGGCGGCGTGGTGATGCGCCCGGAGAACCGCCGCGCCCTGGGTTCCCGGGGTTTTGTGATCTACCTGCACGCCACCGTGGATGAGCAGGTGCGCCGCACCCGCCGGGATCGCAAGCGCCCGCTGCTGCAGGCGGGCGACCCACAGCAGATACTGCGCGAGCTGATGGCGCTGCGCGACCCCCTGTACCGGGAGATCGCCGACCACGTCATCGACACCGATGGCTGCAGCCCCCGGGCGGTGGCCCAGACTCTGATGAGCGAGCTGGGCTGAGCCCGGCTTGCAGACAGTCCGCCCCGCTGACGCTATGATGGGCGCCCCCTGACTGCCCGGGAGCCGCATCTTGATCGTCCACACCTTCCACGTCGAGCTGGGAGAGCGCAGCTACCCCATCTATATCGGCCGGGCGCTGTTCGCCGATCCGGCCCTGCTGGCGCGGCATATTGGCGGCCGCCAGGTGGTGCTGGTCAGCAATGCAACGGTGGCGCCGCTGTACGCACCGAGGCTGCTGTCTGCCCTGGGGGAGCGTGCCCTGGTCTCCGAGGTGGTGCTACCGGACGGTGAGCAGTACAAGACCCTTGAACACCTGCAGCGTATCTTCGACCGCGTGCTGGAGGATGGCCACAACCGCAACACCACCTTTATCGCCCTCGGTGGCGGTGTGGTGGGGGATATGACCGGCTTTGCCGCCGCCTGCTACCAGCGCGGTGTGGATTTCATCCAGGTGCCCACCACCTTGCTGTCGCAGGTGGATTCCTCGGTGGGCGGCAAGACCGGGGTCAATCACCCACTTGGCAAAAATATGATCGGCGCCTTCTACCAGCCCCGCGCCGTGCTCATCGACACCGATACCCTGCATACCCTGCCACCGCGGGAGCTGGCGGCGGGGCTGGCTGAGGTGATCAAGTATGGCCTGATCTGCGACGCCGGCTTTTACAACTGGCTCAAGGACAACATGCCGCGCCTGCTGGCACGGGAGGAGGCCGTCCTGGCGGAGGCGATTGAGCGCAGTTGCGCCTGCAAGGCCCGGGTGGTGGCGGCGGATGAGCGCGAGGGCGGGCTGCGTGCTATTTTGAACCTCGGTCATACCTTCGGCCACGCCATCGAGACCCACCAGGGCTACGGCAACTGGCTGCACGGCGAGGCCGTGGCGGCGGGCATGGTGCTGGCGGCGCGCCTGTCGGCGAGCCGGGGCCGGATTACCGCCGCCGAGGTGGATGAACTGGTGGCCCTGCAGCGCGGCATGGGCCTGCCGGTGGCGCCGCCACCGGGCATGGGCTACGAGGACTTCCGCACCCTGATGGCGCGGGACAAGAAAGCCCTCGATGGTCGCCTGCGGCTGGTGTTGCTCAGTGCGGTCGGCGCCGCCGAGGTGGTCGACGATGTCAGCGAAACGGAGCTCAAGGGCCTGCTGGGCGCCGCCTGAACAAGGTTTGTTCGCTAACAGCCATGTGTGTAAAATGGCTGCCCCTCTTTGTCCGGGTGCCGCAAATGCGCGCTAAGCATTTCGATAACTACCTGTTTTCATTGATTATTTTGGACTGAATATGAGTGCAGGCCTCTACCGACCTGAAGAATTCCGCGACAACTGCGGATTCGGCTTGATTGCCCATACCTCCGGGGATGCCAGCCATCGCCTGTTGCAGACGGCTATCGAGTCCCTGACCTGCATGACCCACCGCGGCGGTATCGCTGCCGACGGCAAGACCGGTGACGGCTGTGGCCTGCTGATGCAGATGCCGGCCCGCTTCATGCGCACCCTGTCCAGCGAGCTGTTCGGCCGCGAGCCGGGGGATCACTTTGCCATCGGCCAGATTTTCCTCAGCACCGACAGCGCGCGCGCCGCCGCCGCTCGTGCCGCCCTGGAGCAGGCGATCACCGACCAGGGGCTCACGGTCATGGGCTGGCGGGTGGTACCCACCGATGCCAGCGTCTGCGGCCGCATCGCCCTGTCCACCCTGCCGGCCATCGAGCAGGTGTTTATCGACGCCGACGGCGTCAGCGACGACGACCTGTCCGCCCGCCTGTTTGTGGCCCGGCGCAAGGCGGAAATCGCCACCGCCAGCGACCCGGATTTCTACATTTGCAGCCTGTCCGGCCGGGTGATTGCCTACAAGGGCCTGGTGATGCCGGTGGACCTGCCGCGCTTCTATCATGACTTGGACGACGAACGCCTGAAAACCGCCATCTGCGTGTTTCACCAGCGCTTTTCCACCAACACCATGCCGCGCTGGCCCCTGGCCCAGCCCTTTCGCCTGCTGGCCCACAACGGGGAAATCAACACCATCGACGGCAACCGCAACTGGGCCGACGCGCGCACCGCGCTGTTCGAGACCGAACGGCTGCCGAACATCCGCGAGATCGCGCCGCTGGTGAACCGCACCGGCTCGGATTCCTCCAGCCTCGACAACATGCTCGATGTCCTGCTCACCGGTGGTGTCGACATGGCCCGCGCCCTGCGCATGCTGATTCCACCGGCCTGGCAGAACCTGGAGTCCATCGACCCCGACCTCAAGGCCTTCTACGAATACCACTCCATGCACATGGAGCCCTGGGACGGTCCCGCCGGCATCGTGCTCACCGACGGTCGCTACGCGGTCTGCCTGCTGGATCGCAACGGCCTGCGCCCGGCGCGCTGGGTGAAGACCACCGACGGTTTCATCACCCTGGCCTCGGAAGTGGGTACCCACCCCTACAGGCCCGAGGACGTGGTGGCCAAAGGCAGGGTCGGTCCCGGCCAGATCCTGATGGTGGATACCCAGACCGGTGAACTGCTGCAGTCGGACGAGATCGACAACCGCCTGAAGAGCCGCGCGCCTTACAAGAAGTGGCTGAAGGAGCACTCCCACCGCATCGAGGGCACCTTCGCCGGCGAACTGACTCCGGGCATCGGGCCGGACCAGCTCGACGCCTACATGAAGATGTTCCAGGTCAGCTTCGAGGAGCGCGACCAGGTGCTGCGTCCGCTGGCGGAGTCCGGCAACGAGGCGGTGGGCTCCATGGGCGACGACACCCCGATGGCGGTGCTGTCGCGACAGCAGCGCTCCCTCTATGACATCTTTCGCCAGAAGTTCGCCCAGGTGACCAACCCTCCCATCGACCCGCAGCGGGAAACCATCGTCATGTCGCTGGAAACCTACCTCCTCGGTGAGAGAAACATCTTTCTGGAAGGACCGGA
>JBKDZQ010000136.1:0-2770 GCA_047971325.1 Parahaliea sp. | reverse complement strand
AGAAAGCGCTCCCGCAGGGCAGTCAGACGGACGCCCTCCTCCACCAGTGTCTCGCCGGCGATGCGCGCCGCCTCGCCCAGGCCCACCAGCTGGTGGGTGGCCAGGGTGCCGGAGCGCATGCCGCGCTCGTGGCCGCCGCCGTGGATCTGGGCCCGCAGGCGCACCGGGGGGCTGCGCCGCACATAGAGCGCGCCGACGCCCTTGGGGCCGTACAGCTTGTGCCCGGACACCGACAGCAGGTCGACATCCAGGGCACCGACATCGACCGGGATTTTGCCCACGCTCTGGGCAGCGTCCACGTGCAGCAGCACCCCCGCCGGCCGGGTCACCGCGGCGATGCCGGCGATGTCGCTGACCGCGCCGATCTCGTTGTTGGCGTGCATCACGCTGACCAGGATGGTGTCATCCCGCAGCGCCTCCCGCACTGCCGCCGGGGTGATCTGGCCGCTGGCAGTGGGCGCCAGATAACTGACCTCGAAGCCCTCGTCCTCCAGGCTGGCGCAGGTATCGAGCACCGCCTTGTGCTCGATCTGCGAGGTGACAATGTGGCGGCCACGCTCCCGGTGGAACTGGGCCACCCCCTTGATCGCCAGGTTGTCGGACTCGGTGGCGCCGGAGGTCCACACGATCTCCCGCGGGTCCGCGCCCAGCAGGTCCGCCAGCTGGCGCCGGGCCTCCTCCACCGCCGCCTCGGCGCGCCAGCCAAACAGGTGGGAGCGCGAGGCCGGATTGCCGAAATTGCCCTCCAGGGTCAGGCACTGGCCCATTTTCTCCGCCACCCGCGGGTCCACCGGCGTGGTAGCGAGGTAGTCGAGGTAGATGGGGCTGGCCATGGGCGCTCTCCGCTATTGCTGTTGTGGTATCGGCATTGAACTGTCTGCGCGGCAGGCTACTTTGCCGCCCGCGGGTCGAGGGCGGCGCCGCGCCCGTCCCGGGGCACGAATTTCTGGGTTTCGGTGAGGATGCCGCGCAGGATGTTGAGCTCCATCTCGTCCAGCCGCACCCGGCTGAACAGACGGCGCAGGCGCGACATCAACTGGCGCGGCGCCACCGGGTCGAGAAAGCCGATGTCCACCAGGGCCTCCTCCAGATGAACATAGAAGCGCTCCATGTTGTCGCGGGTGGCGAAGGGCGCATCCCAGTGCGTGTCCTCGCGCGCGGGCAAGAGCCCGGCATCCGCCAGCATACGCAGCTCGTAGCACACGATCTGCACCGCCATGGCCAGGTTCAGGGAGCTGTAGTTGGCCGAAGTGGGAATGTTCAGGTGCAGGTTGCAAAGCTGGAGTTCGTCGTTGGTCAGGCCCCGGTCCTCGCGACCGAACAGCACAGCCACCTGCTCCCCGCGTGCGGCGTTTTCCGCGATCCGCGCGGCGCAGGCCCGTGAATCCAGCAATGGCCAGGGAATGCGGCGCTCACGGGCGCTGGTGCCGACCACGAACTGGCAGTCGGCGATGGCCTCATCGAGGCTGTCGGTGACCACGGCCCCCGCCAGCACATCCAGAGCCGAGGCCGCGCGCCACTCGGCCTGGGGGTCGGGAAACTGGCGCGGCGCCACCAGCACCAGGCGCGACAGGCCCATGTTTTTCATCGCCCGGGCCACGCCGCCGATGTTGCCCGGGTGGGTGGTGTTGACCAGAACGATGCGGATATTGTCGAGATTCATAGGAACCGGGCGGTATCGCGTGGAACGCGGCAGTGTAGCAGATTTACCCTGTAACCCGGCAGGGAATCGCTGCTATAATGCGCGCCCCACGCGCTTCACCCACTCTCGCTACGGAATCAGACAACATGGAACCGATGGTCAACATCGCGCTGCGTGCCGCCCGCAAGGCCGGGGAGCAGATCGTGCGCGCCTCCGACGACCTCGACCGCATTGAGGTATTGGCCAAGGGCCGCAACGATTTTGTCTCGGAAGTGGACCGCGCCGCCGAGCGCGAGATTGCCTACCACCTGCGCAAGGCCTATCCCGACCACGCCATCCTCGGCGAGGAAAGCGGCCTGCAGGGGGATGAGGACGCCGACTACCGCTGGGTCATCGACCCCCTGGACGGTACCACCAACTTCCTGCGCGGGATTCCCCACTATGGTATTTCCATCGCCTGCCTGTACAAGGGCAAGGTGGAGCACGCGGTGGTGCTCGATCCGGTACGGCGGGAAGAATTCACCGCTTCCCGCGGCCGCGGCGCCGCACTCAACGGCCGTCGTATCCGGGTCAGCAACCGCAGCTCGCTCGACGGCGCCCTGCTCGGCACCGGCATTCCCTTTCGCAACCATTGCGACGACATCCTGGCACCCTACAGCAAGTCGGTGGAAGTCCTGGCCGGCCAGTGCGCCGGTATTCGCCGCGCCGGCGCCGCCTCCCTGGACCTGGCCTATGTGGCCGCCGGACGCTTCGACGCCTTCTGGGAGAAGGGCCTGTCGATCTGGGACATCGCCGCCGGCGCCCTGCTGGTGCGCGAGGCCGGCGGCCTGGTGGCGGACTTCAGCGGCGCCGACCGCCACCTGGAGACCGGGGATATCGTCTGCGGCAACCCCAAGTGCTTCAAAGCGGTGTTGCAAGTGGTGAAGCCGCTGCTGGGGTGAACCGCTCCCTCACTGCATCACAACGCTGGACTTGCATAATCAGCCCGGCAATCGAAAAGAAGGCTGTTAGAACCTGTTTACGATCTTCTGAGTAACAGCGCCAAAAAAGCCAGATGGATGAACTGCAAGCTGCTGTTGAGTTGACGTTCGCAGTTCTTCCATAACCTTCGGTTCTTCTCCAACCAGG
>JBKDZQ010000135.1:0-8066 GCA_047971325.1 Parahaliea sp. | reverse complement strand
AGGGCGCTGACATACTGGTCGATGTCAGCCTCGGAGGTGCCGGCATCGGCGATGATGCACAGGGCGGCGCCCACCGGGTAGGTGCCTCCGCTCTGCGCCAGGATGCGGCGCAGCACGCCGCTCGCCGGGGCGGTGACGGTGTTGACGATCTTGCTGGTTTCCACATCGACCAGATCGTCCTCGGCGTTGACCGTGTCACCCACCGCAAGGTGCCATTCGGCGATGACACCCTCGCTCATCTCCATGCCCCACTTGGGCATGTTCACTTTATGGATCTGGCTCATGGTCAGGCTCCCAGAACGTCGCGCACAGCCTGTTCTATGCGTGCTTCACTGGGGATGTAGGCGTCCTCCAGTGAAGGCGAGAAGGGCACCGGCGCGTGGGGTGCGGTGACCTTGCGGATCGGCGCGCGCAGGCTGTGAAAGCCGCGCTCCGCGACGATGCTGGAAATATCCGCCGCCAGGCTGCAGCGCTCGTGGGCCTCGTCCACCACCACCAGGCGACCGCTGACTTCGACACTTTCCAGTATCGCCTCGTCGTCCAGGGGCGCCACGGTGCGCGGGTCGATGACATCGATATGGATGCCTTCCTTGGCCAGCTTGTCGGCTACCGCGTTGGCCTTGGGAACCATCGCGCCTATGGCCACCACGGTGGCGTCGGAACCCTGGCGGGTGAAGGCGGCTTCGCCGAAGGGAATGGTATAGGACTCGTCGGGCACTTCGCATTTGAGGTCGTAGAGCAGTTTGTGCTCCAGGAAGATCACCGGGTCATCGTCGCGGATGGCGCTGATCAGCAGGCCCTTGGCGTCGTAGGCGTTGCTGGGGATCACCACCTTGAGACCGGGGGTGTGCACCACCACCGGATGCATCATGCTGGAGTGCTGGGGGCCGGCGCGCAGGCCCGCGCCCACGGTGCCGCGGATGACCATCGGGGTTTTCGATTTGCCGCCGAACATGTAGCGGAACTTGGCCGCCTGGTTGAAGATCTGGTCGAAGCAGACGCCGATGAAGTCGAAGAACATCAGTTCTGCCACCGGGCGCAAGCCGGTATTGGCGGCACCGGCGGCGGCGCCGATAATGGCGGATTCACTGATCGGTGTGTCGATGACGCGCTCGCGGCCGAATTTCGGCATCAGCCCCTTGGTCAGGCCGAACACGCCGCCGTAGGCATCATCCTGCCCGTCACAGCCGGCCCCGCCGGAGACTTCCTCGCCCAGTATGATAACGGTGGGGTCACGTTCCATTTCCTGGTGCAGGGCCTCGTTGATGGCCTCACGCATGGTCTTGATCGATGAGGTGCCCTGGTGTTCACGGGTGGCCACAGCTTGTGGATTATTCATATCGCGGTCTCCCTCGGTGTCAGTAGGAAATGTAAACGTCGGTGGTGACTTCGGAAATGTCCGGCAGCGGAGCTGCCAGGCCCTCGGTAGTGGCGCGTTCGATCAGCCTGGCAACGCTTTCGTCAATCTCGTTCAGTTGCGCGTCCTTCAGCCAGCCCTCGCCGGTGACACGGGCGCGGAAGTGCTTCAGGCAGTCGCGCTCGGCACGGATGCGCTTGAGTTCACCCTCGCCACGGTAGAGCTGGGGGTCGCCGATGAAGTGCCCGCCGAAGCGCACGATTTCCGGCTCGATCGCGCTCGGGCCGCCGCCCTTGCGGGCGCGTTCCACCGCGGTTTTGGTGGCTTCGTAGACGGCGAAGAAGTCCACCCCGTCCACTTTTTCCGCCGGCATGCCATAGGCACCGGCGCGGCCCGCGACGTCGCGGCTGCCCACGGCGTAGTTGGCCCCGGTGCCTTCGCCGTAGCCGTTGTTCTCGAACACGAACACGTGGGGCAGTTGCAGCACCACTGCAAAGTTGAGTGCCTCGGCCACGGTGCCCTGGTTGGAGGAGCCGTCGCCGCTGAAGGACACGGCAACCGTGCCGTTGCCCAGGGTCTTGGCGCTCAGTGCCGCGCCGTTGCAGATGGGCGGCCCGCCGCCAACGATGGCGTTGGCGCCCAGCATGCCCCTGTCGAAGTCGGCGATGTGCATGGAGCCGCCCTTGCCCTTGCACAGGCCGGTGGCCTTGCCCATGATCTCCTGCATCATCAGGGACACGTCGCAGCCCTTGGCAATGCAGTGGCCGTGGCCGCGGTGGGTGGAGCCGATCCAGTCGCGGTCGGTGAGGTTCTGGCAGACGCCGACGGCCACGGCCTCCTGGCCGTCGTAGACGTGCACGAAACCGGGGACGTTTCCCGCTTCGAATTCCCGGGTGACACGCTCCTCGAACAGACGGATGGTCTTCATGGTGCGGTAGGAGTCGAGCAGAAAGTCGGGGCTGTAGGCCATTTGTTATCTCCTGTTATAGGCAGGTTGGGTCGCCTTAAGTGGTCCAATATAGGCATCGAACATAAAAAAAGCAAGCTTGTTTGTTTACAATATTTGTGTTGTTTTAGGTTACTATTGTAATAAGAGCAAGAGACGGTCCGGGGCGTCAACAGGACCGGCATGCCAACGACGTGACAACAACGGGGTGATGTAATTATGGCGGCGGCAGGGAAGACGGCAGCAATGAAACCGGCGGCTGAAAGACGGGGCAGGGCGCGCCGGGGTGATGGTTGGCAGGCCGAGAAGAGTGCGATCACGCGAGCGGCCATTCTCGACGCGGCAGTGGAGTGCCTGGTGGAGCGGGGCTACAGCCGCACTACCACCGCGCTGATCGCCGAATACGCCGGTGTATCCCGCGGTGCCATGATGCACCATTTTCCCTCCCGCATTGCCGTGATTCGCGCCGTGGTGGACCACCTCCACGAAAAACGCTTGCGCGAGTACCGGGAGCTGATGGAGGGTATCGATCGTCCCGACGAGGCGCTGACCCGCGATGCCATCAAGAAGTCGGTGCAGTCGGCCTGGCGCTATGTGAACCTGCCGTCCTTCGTGGCTTACCAGGAATTGCTGGCGGCGGCCCGGACCGATCCGGAGCTGAACGATGTGCTGGAGCGCACCGAGAAGGACGTCGAGGTGCTGTTCCTCGAGGCTGTGAGGCAGGTCTTCCCGCACTGGGAAGGGCTTGGCGTGCTGGAACTGGCCAATGACCTGGTGCAGTTCTGCATGCGCGGCATGGCCCTGAGTCACATGGCCTCCCAGAAGCAGAAGCGAGCCAAAAACATGGTCGACCTGATTACCGAGCAGTTACACGCGCTCTACACTCAAGCCGAAGCCAGAAAAGCCTGATCGCACGCTGCGCTACCTGGGGCGGCGCATGGCCTGCGTCGCCCGTCTTGCCACGCCCCGGTTCCGTTTCCGAATCCTTGCCCGCGGGCTGATTATTTTCTGTTGGCCTGATTTATAAAAAACATACTATAATGTTTTTATAAGTGGATAACAGCGGGAAATACGTTATGTCGAGGTTGCAGGGAAAGGTCGCATCCATTGTTGGCGCCGCCGGCGAAGGCAATATGGGTCAGGTGATTGCGGAGCGCTTTGTCAGGGAAGGCGCTACGGTGGTGGTGTCCGGGCGTCATGAAGACGCCCTGCGGTCCTGTGCCGGGCGCATTGGCGGCGACTGGGTCGGCTGCGATTTCACCAGCAAATCCTCCATCGACACTATGCTCGACACGGTGGTGGAGCGTCACGGTCGGGTTGATATTGCCGTCAACGCCACGGGCTGGGGCCTGCTCACGCCGATGACGGAAAATACCGAAGAGGAACTGGAGAAGATCGTGGCCCTGCAGTTCAAGGGGCCGTTTTTCTGGTTGCAGAAACTGGTGGTACTGATGTCGGGCAGTGGCGGTGGCTCCATCATCCAGATTTCCTCGGCAACGGCGAAAATCATGCTCGACAACCACGCTGCCTACATGGGCACCAAAGCCGGTACCGACCATGTGATACGCACGGTGGCCAACGAGTACGGTGACCAGGGCATTCGC
The DNA here is from genome assembly GCA_047971325.1 of Parahaliea sp. Taxonomy (GTDB): domain Bacteria; phylum Pseudomonadota; class Gammaproteobacteria; order Pseudomonadales; family Halieaceae; genus Parahaliea. The sequence goes on along the minus strand of JBKDZQ010000135.1, from coordinate 4,159 downwards.
GCCAACAGTATTTCCCCCGGTCTCACCCAATCGCCCATGACCGCCGATGCCATGCAAAGCCCCTCGCTGGTGGAAACCTTCCGCCGCTGCTATCCACTGGGACGTATCGGCACCTGCGATGATATCGCTGCGGCAGCCGTGTTCCTGGCCTCGGATGAATGTTTCATGACCGGGGAGAATCTGCAGGTCAACGGCGGCCTTTGCCTGCGCCGCAACCCGCGTACCCACGAGCTGGTGGAAGCGGCGGTGGCGGCCGGGGAGATCCCGGCCGGGTAGGGCGGCTGCTTCTTAAACCCGCGAGACTTTCAAAACACCATTCCCCCCAGTGCGGGGGGAGGTTCTTCATTCCAGTACGGCCAGCCTGGTGGGGTCGTTCTCGGCAACGATTTCCTGCAACTCAAAGACGTTGCCGTCCGGGTCGCGGGCGTAGGTGGCGCGCACGTCACCGAAATCCTGGGGCGGGGCGTGGAAGCGCACACCCGCGGCCAGCAAGCGCTGATACTCGCTGTCGATATCGACCACGTCCATGCAGATATGGGTGTGGCCGTGGTTGCAAACCGGCCGGTCCGGGTTCATGGGCAGTGGTTCCGGGGTCGCGAACTCGAACAGTTCCAGGCACAGGTTGCTGCTTCTGAGCATGGCCTGGCGGGCCGAGCTGTCGCGCAGGGCCAGCACGGAGTCGATCTGGGTCGTGCCCTGGGGCCAGGTGACCCGTTGCACTTCCTCGAAACCCAGCTGGTCCCGGTAGAAAGCCAGCAGGCGTTCGAGCCGGGGGGTGGAGATAGCCACATGGTGTACGCCGCGGATCATGATGCCTGTACTCCTTCGAGAGCGCCGTTGAGGTATTTGTCTATCGTCCGATGCAGCAGTCTGACGCGGATTTCCTGGTAGTTCCCCAGGGTTTCACCCGGTTTGATGCTGGATTTGAAGCCCCGCTGCTGGGCGATCAGGTTGCCGGTGTCCTGGTCGTAGATGGTGGCCAGGCCCGGGTCGAAGCCGGGTACCTCGTGGAAGGACTGGTGGAAATCCAGCTCCACCGGTTCCGCCGGGTCCGGGCGCTCGCCGGACGCGGGTAGCGGCTGCAGGTAGAGCAGGTCGAAAATCGTGGAGTCGGGGTCGCTGCCGTTGGGTATGAAGCGATACACCATGGGGAACAGCAGTGAGGGAAACAGACAGGTGTTGGGAAACAGGTGGTATTCGATGGCGTCGATGGTCTCGCTGACGCTCAGTGCGGAAAAGTCCCGTTGGTAGGTCTTGCCCAGGGTGTTCTTCAGGTGCTCGGCGAACACCTCCCGAGCGCGCCCGCCCTCCGGCACTTCCAGTCTGGACGTCTGGTCCTGAACGCCTTCCACCACACCCTCCGCCATCAGCGCATCCAGGGTCTGCTGTTCGCTGCGCGGTTCGGTGATATGGGGGCTGGGGAAGCCCACCAGATGCACGAAGCGGGACACGTTGTCGCCGTAGATATCGTACTGGGTGTTGGCATCGCCCACGGTGGTCACGCCCTGGGGGTGGGTTTCCAGCACGTGGTAGGATTCGAGGAAAGCCTCGATACAGGCTTTCCAGTTTGCCGGTAACTTCTTGCGCACGTGCAGGGCGACAAACTTGTCCTCGAGATTCCAGTTGGCAAAGTGCTGGGGAATCACCCCCAGAAAGTCCAGTAGTGGCCCGGCCCCGGTGTCGAAGTTGATAAACACGAAACCGCCCCAGGTATCCACCCGCAGTTCGGGCAGGTGGAAACGGTCGTCGCTGATATGCGGAAAGTCCCAGCGACAGGGCACATCCTTGAGTTCGCCTTCCAGTGACCAGGTAAAACCGTGGAAGGGGCAGCGCAATTGCCTGCTGCTGCCGCAGGAGCCGGAGGGCTTGAGCTGGGTGCCGCGGTGCAGGCAGGCGTTGGGGTAAGCCTTGATGCCGCCTTCGCTGGTGCGCACCAGCAGCACCGAGCGTTCGCAGATATCGTAGACAAAGTAGTCGCCGGGTTCTGGAATGTCGTCCTCCCGGCAGGCCCACTGCCAGGTTTTCAGCCACAGGTTTTCCACTTCCGCCTGGAAGAAATCGGGGGAAGTATAGCGCGAGAAGGCAATGTCTTCGTCGCCGAGGAAGACGTAGGACTCTTCCAGGATGTGGGCGGGTGCGCCACCGCGGTCGGCGGTGATGACATCTCGGGTGCTCGGGCCGGGACAGCGGCTTTCCCCGGGGGGCAATTGGACGGCAGATCGGTTGGCTGACATGGCGGCAACTCCCAGCAACTCAGCTTATTAGTTCATTATGGCGTCGTGAGGACAGAGTTTTCAGGCCGCTGGCTCCCAGCAGCCGGGCACAGGCAGGTTAGCACCGGCCAAAAATAAAAACAAGCAAGATGGTGTTTTTTGTGCTAGCCTCTGTCGCTGCGACTGACCACCCTAACTAAATGATAAGGAGGATGTCATGCCATTCAGTGGACCAGTGGAAGACCGGGTGTTGATCCGGGAATTGTTGTCCAGCTACTGCGACGCGGTTAACCAGCGCGATGCCGAGGCCTGGGGCCGTACCTGGGCGGAGGATAGTGTGTGGGAGCTGCCGCACCTGGCAATGGACAAGATCAGTGGCCGCGAGGCCATCGTCGCCAGCTGGCTGGAGGCGATGAAGTTGTTCCCCTTTGTCAACATGCTGGCCGAGGCCGGTTCGATAGAGGTCGACGGCGACCGCGCCACCATGCGCTCCTATACCTCGGAGGTGGCGGTGATGCAGGATGGTACCGAGATCCGGCCGGTGGGGCGCTATGATGATGTCTGCGTGCGCCGCGACGGCCGCTGGCAGTTTGCCCACCGCACTTTCAGCGTGTTGCACGGCGAATAGCCTTGCAGTGAGCGACCCCCTTCCCGGAGCCGCTGTGAGCCGCTCCGCCTTCCCCTGTTCCGCACTTTGGCCTTTTCCGCCAGTTGCCCCCGGCCTTTGCTCAGACGCCGGGGAGCCCCGCCGTGGCGCCGCCGTCAATGACCAGTTCGGCGCCGGTGATAAAGCGGGCCTGCTCGGAGGCGAGGTAGATCAGCAGGGAGATGATTTCCTCGGTGGTGCCAAGTCGCCCCACGGGCGCTATGTTTTCCAGTAGCTGCCGGGCGGTGGCGGGGTCGGGGGCCTGGCTGATGGCGCCCTTGATCAGCGGAGTTTCGATCACTCCGGGATGAATCGAATTACAGCGGATGTTGAGTTTCTTGCGGGCGCAGTGCACGGCCACGGACTTCGCCAGCAGGCGCAGTGCGCCCTTGGTGGTGGAGTAGGTGACATCGCCGGCCAGTGCCAGGATACCGTTGATGGAGCTGTTGAGCACGATGGCACCACCACTGTGATCGGGGTTCGCCTTCATCAGCGCGATAGCGTGCTTGCAGGTGAGCATGGCGCCGGTCAGGTTGATGTCGACGATGGTGCGCCAGGCTTCCAGTTCGACGGTTTCAATGTCGCTGTCGCCGGCGTTGATGCCGGCATTGGCAAAGGCGAGGTCGAGCCTGCCCAGTTGTTTCACTGCCGCGGCTACCGCCTCCCAGCCCGGCGCATCCTGCACCCGGTGCTGGACAAAAACGGCGCCGGTATCCGCGCTGATGCGTGCCGCGGCTTCCTGGTTGCCTCCGGTGAAGACCACCTGGGCACCTTGCGCGCAGAGACCCCTTACGGCCGCCTCGCCAATACCGTTGGTGCCGCCGGTAACCAGCGCCACCTTGTTGTTCAATTGACCCGTCATCGTGCTGGTCTTCCTTGTAGTGGGGATTGTGCAGCGCATTGTTTATTTTGTCCGGATGCTAGCACCCACCCATAAAAAAAACAAGCAAGGTTGTGTTTAAGGGTAGGGTGTGCCAGGGATCTTTTGCCCCGCCTGCGGTCTTGCGTTGCCGTCGCGGTCCAGGCGGCCCGCACAAATAAAAAGCAAACACGCTTGACTTTTAATTGTCCTGGCTCTAGTCTTCTGACATACAAATAAAACCCCACAGTTACCAGGGTGAATGGTTCATGCCGGTTATCGAAGCGTCTTACGACTATACAGTGGACTCCCAGTCTATCTGGGAGCTGATTGTCGATTTTGGCAATATCGAAGCCTGGTGGCCCGATGCGGGCGCGGTGAAAATCCAGCGTGTCGACCTGGAGGGCGAGGGTATCGGCATGATCCGGCATATCTACAACG
>JBKDZQ010000134.1:0-2196 GCA_047971325.1 Parahaliea sp. | reverse complement strand
GACCAGCACCAGCAGCGACGGCCAGGAGTGCTGAAACAGCGCAGTCAGTTCGCGCATGGAGGAAGCCCCGGCAGGTTTATGCTTAAATATGCACCAGCTTATCGGCTCTTATCCGTGAAATAAACCGGAATGACCATGACTATAATGCGCAACATCGCCGCGTTCTTTTTTGTTCCGCTGGTGGTTTGTCTGCCGCTGCTGTCCGCGCAGGCGGCACAGCCGCCCGCTACCAGTGAGGCCGCCACGGCGCCCGCCACCGACAGCAGAATTCCCGAGCCCATGCACTTTGTGTCGAAGGGCCAGGTGAAGATCGACGGCAAGGTCATCGCCTACCAGGCCACTGCCGGCCAGTTGTTGATGAAAAACGACAAGGACGAACCCAGCGCCCTGTTCGGCTACACCGCGTATGTGAAAGCGGATGCCGACCGGCGCACCCGCCCGGTGCTGTTCGCCTATAACGGCGGGCCTGGCTCGGCCTCCATGTGGCTGCACATGGGTATTCTCGGGCCCCAGCGCACCGTGGTAAAGGACGCCGACTCCGCCGCCACCGGCCCCTTCCGCCGGGTCACCCATGACTCCAGCCTTCTCGACCGTACCGACCTGGTACTGATCGATCCGGTGGGCACCGGCTTCTCCCTGCCCGTGGGCGAGGCCAGGGGCGAGGATTTCTGGGGGGTGGACCAGGACATCAGCTCGGTGTCGGACTTCATCGCCCGCTGGACCAGCGACAACGGCCGCTGGCAGTCACCCAAGTACCTGCTGGGTGAGAGCTATGGCGGCATTCGCAGCGGCGGCGTGGCCTACAAACTGTTGCAGGCTCACTCGCTGGCGCTCAACGGGGTGATTCTGGTCTCGCCCTATATGGACTTCGCTGCCGGCAATGCGGGGCTGGCCATGGACCTGCCCTACGTCAACTACTTCAGCACCTACGCCGCTACAGCCTGGTACCACCGGGCCATCGCCGATCGCCCGGACAACCTGCAGACCTTCCTGCGCCAGGCGGAGGATTTTGCCGAGCATGTCTACGCACCGCTGCTGTTCAAGGGCGCCAGCGCCAGTGCCGGGGAGCGTCGCACAGTGCTGGCGGGCATGGAGCGCTTCACCGGTATCAGCGCCGACTACTGGGATCGCGCCAACCTGCGGGTGGACGAGGGACGCTTCGCCAAGGAACTGCTGCGCGAGCGCCGCCAGACCACTGGCCGCATCGATTCGCGCTTCGTCAACGACGGCCTCAACCATATCGGTGAGGAATACACCTACGACCCCTTCTTCCCCGCCGTGGCGCCGGCCTTCGTGGCCACCTTCAACGACTACTACCGCGAAGTGCTGGGGGTGAAAACCGACCGCCGCTACGTCACCTCCGGTGGCCTCTATGAGAACTGGGACAACCGTCACGCCCAGCCCGGCCAGACCCAGTACGAGAAAGTACCCTACGCCAATACCGCGGTGGACCTGGCCTATGCCCTGGTGCAGAACCCGGACATGCGCCTGCTGGTGCAGCAGGGCTATTTCGACCTGGCCACGCCCTACGGCGCCACCGGGCACTTTCTCAACCACCTGCAGATACCGGCGAGACTGCGCGGGAACATCACCGTGAAGCACTACGAGGCCGGGCACATGATGTACATTCACCCGCCTTCCATGGGCCGTTTCAAGGCCGACCTGGCGGCCTTCATCGACGCCGGCGCCTGATCAGCGCGCGCGGCAGACCTGGCGAAAGCCCGCGGCCACGAAGGGAATCATGTGGTCGTAGGCGGCCTCGAAATCCGCCGATGCACAGCGCCCCCCCGACAGTTTGTCGATGCGCCCGGTCTGGGCCAGGGTCAGGGTCAGGGCGCCGGACAGGTTGTGGTAGCACCAGTAGAGGTCCTCGTCCCCGGCCCCCGGCAGGGCCCGGCGCAGGGCCTCGACAAACTCCTGCACCAGTTCGTCGAACAGGGAGCTCATCATGCGCGGCCCCCAATAGGGTGAGTTGTTGATATAGGCGATCAGCGCCAGGTAGTGGCGCCAGCCGGCGTCGCCGGTTTCCTGGGCCAGCTCCAGCGGGCGCAGGAAAGCTTCGATAATCTGCTCGACGCTCGGGCCGCGCTTGCCGGCCGTCGCCTGGCAGCGGTGCAGGGCCTCCCGCCGCGCCTGGTTCAGGTGCGCCGCGCGCCGCTCGAACACGGCCCGGAACAGGTCCAGCTTCTTGCCGAT
>JBKDZQ010000133.1:0-2492 GCA_047971325.1 Parahaliea sp. | reverse complement strand
TCCTGATCACCTGGTCCAGCGACACATAGTGCTCCCCGGTACCGCGCAGGGCCATGCGCGCGGCGCTGATGGCCTTGATCGCGGCCATGGCGTTGCGCTCGATGCAGGGCACCTGCACCAGGCCGCCGATGGGGTCACAGGTGAGACCCAGGTTGTGCTCCATGGCAATTTCAGCGGCGTTTTCCACCTGCGCCGGTGTACCACCCAGGGCATCGGCCAGGGCGCCAGCGGCCATGGAGCAGGCCGAGCCCACCTCTCCCTGGCAGCCGACCTCGGCACCGGAAATGGAGGCGTTGATCTTGTACAGGATGCCGATGGCGGCGGCGGTCAGCAGGAAGCGGACGACATCGTCTTCGCTGGCACCCCGGCAGTGGCTGAAATAGTACTTGAACACAGCGGGAATGATGCCGGCGGCGCCGTTGGTCGGTGCGGTGACGACGCGCCCGCCGGCGGCGTTCTCCTCGTTGACCGCCAGCGCGTAAAGAGTTACCCAGTCCATGGTGGTCAGCGACTCGTCCCCCAGGGTGCTGCTGGCGCTTTTCAACTGGCGGTAAAGCTGGGCGGCACGGCGCTTGACCTTCAGCCCCCCGGGCATGATGCCTTCGGTGATCTGGCCCCGACGGATGCAGTCGTCCATCACCCGCCAGATCGCCAGCAGGCCGTTGCGGATGTCGGCCTCGCTGCGCCAGGCCTTTTCATTAGCCAGCATCAGGGCGCTGATGGACATGCCCTGCTCGCGGCAATGGGCCAGCAATTCCGCGGCGGTGGTAAAGGGATACGGCAGTGACGTCGGATCCTCCACCAGCACATCGCCTTTGGCGGCCTGCTCGTCCACCACAAAACCCCCACCCACGGAATAAAACACCCGCTCGCTCAGGGTATCGCCGCTGGCATCGCAGGCGGTGAAGCGCATGCCGTTGGCATGGTAGGGAAGGCTTTCGCTGCGGTGCATGACCAGGTCATCGCGATAACTAAAGGCAATCTCATGCTGGCCCATCAACGCCAACCGGCCGCCCTCGCGCACCGCCGCCACACGCCCGGCGAGGGTCTCTACCACCACGCTTTCCGGCGCCTCCCCGGTCAGGCCAAGGATGATGGCCTTGGGCGTGCCGTGGCCGGCGCCGGTAGCGCCGAGCGATCCGTAAAGCTCGGCACGCACCCGCTGGCAAAGCGCCAGGCTGCCAGAGGCCAACAGACCCTCGGCGAACTGGCGTGCGGCATTCATTGGCCCCACGGTGTGGGAACTGGAGGGTCCGATGCCGACCTTGAACAGATCAAATACGCTGATTGCCACGACCCGGCCTTTTGCAGCCTACCTGCGGCTATTGTAGGCGTTGCGGGGGAGCAAGGGCCACTCCCAACCGCCGAAAACGGCGGTCAGCGGCCGTAGTGCTGGCGCAGGTAGCGGATGATATCGCCAGACTCGTACAGTCCTTCGCCGGTGTTGGGGTCGTAGAGATAGGGGACGGCAATCCGCCCTGTATGCTCCATCAGGTAACGCCGGTTGGGCAGCCGGGAACTACCCTGGATACCCAGTCGCTCGCGAAGGGCTGGTGGCAGCCAATCGGCGCCCGTGGTGCGACCGCACTGGCGCACCACGTAGGGAAGTTCCTGCTGGCACAACGCCTGACGCACCAGCCGGGAAAAGGGGCTGCCCTCGAAGCTGTACAGTTCCAGCAGTTGTTCCGGCTCCCGCCCCGCCCCCCGCGCCTGCTGGCTGCCCCGCCCCAGGGTACTGGCAAGGGTCGAGCCGATGGTTTGCAGGGAACCCATACGCCACCGGCGCGGCAGGGGACGCCCGGCGTAATGACGATAGAGATAGGCGATGATGTCCAGTGATTCGTAGAGACCCTCGCCAGTGTTGGGGTCGTAGAGGTAGGGAAACTGCTCCTTGCCCGCCAATTCGACCACCGTCGACCGGAAGCGCTCACCACCCTTCGGGCAGGGGTAGATTTCCACGTCGATATTGAGCTCCGTCAGTACCTCGCGCACCAGGCGGCAATAGGGGCAATTTTCAATATTGTAGAGCCGCAGGATCAGCGCCGGCTGCACCGCCGCGGGTTCGGTGCGAACACCGTTGGCGCCGCGCAGGCTGCTGGTCACCATGGAACCGATCAGATTGTTCGCCATCACTCACCCCAGGGTCTGGTAGTCTTTTTCCAGGCGTTTCATGGTTTTTTTCGACACCCCGCCCAGCACCTCGATGGCGTGGCGCAGGCGTGCCCGACTCATATCGGGCCCCAGCAATTCCATTGAGTCCAACACCGAGAACGAGGCGCTGGTACCGGCAATGGCAATAAACACCGGGGCCAGCAGGTCCTTGATCTTCACACCCTGGGCGTCCGCCAGGGTCTTGAGCACGCCCCAGATGGTGTCCCGCTGCCACGGCTGCAGGGCTTCCAGTCGCCACAGGACAAACTGCAGGTGGCGCACCAGTGCTTCCGGCCCGCCTTTCATGCCGGCAAAGCTGTCCACGCTGATCGGCAAGGTGC
>JBKDZQ010000132.1:0-6034 GCA_047971325.1 Parahaliea sp. | reverse complement strand
ATTGGTGAGCTGGCACAGACCGACTTCCGATACTACATCGAATGATGGCATAGTGCTCTCTCCTCCCGGAGCAAATCGAGCCACCCATGGTAATGCGCCGCCGCCAGTTTACAATCCCCCGGCAGGCCGCCCGCGATGGGTGATCCCTGGCACGTCCTGGGCTGCGGCGCCATGGGCAGCCTGTTCGCCACCCAGCTGGCCCGGGCCGGGCGCGAGGTGGTGCTGCTGCCGCGACGGTCGCCGGCGTGGCCGGGGCCCATTGCCCTGACCCTGGAGGGCCTTAGCCGCGGCCGCTGGCAACTGCCCTGGGAGGAGCGGGCGACGCCCTCTCCCATCGAACAGGTGCTGGTGTTCACCAAGGCCCATGACATCGCCGACGCCGTGGCCGGTATCGCCCACCGCCTGGGGCCGACATCACGCATTGTGCTGATGGCCAACGGCATGGGCTTTGTCGAGGAACTGGCGCAACGGCTACCGGCGCTGGCGCCACTGCAGGGCACCACCACCCAGGGCGCCTGGCGCGACGACGCGGGTGCGGTGCACCACGCCGGCCACGGCACCACCCGCATCGGCCGGCCCGGCGAGCGCGCCGCACCGGCCTGGTTCGCCGCGTTTGCCAATGCCATTCCCGACTGCCAGTGGGAGAGTGATATCGCCAGCGCCCTGTGGCTGAAGCTGGCCATCAACTGTGCCATCAACCCCCTCACCGCCATTCATCGCTGCCGCAATGGCGAACTCGCCAAGCGGAGCGACCTGGCCGCCCAGGTGCGCCAGCTTTGTGCGGAAATCACCGCGGTCAGCGCCGCTGCCGGCCTGGGCCCTGCGGTGGCCGGGCTGGAAGCCAGGGTGTTCGCGGTGATCGCCACCACCGCCGGCAACCGCTCCTCCATGTTGCAGGATATCAGCGCCGGTCGGCGCAGCGAGATCGATTACATCAACGGCTACCTGGCCGGCGTGGCCCATCACCACGGCGTCGAGGCGCCGCTCAACCACAACCTGTGGCTGCAGGTGAAACAGCGTGAGCGCGACGCGGCCCCGCCTCAGGGCTCGTTATAGCTATAGCTGGCCAGCACCAGCTCCCGCACCTGGGAGCGCCACTGGATCAGCGGCATGGCCGGTATCAGCACCGCCTGGCGGTAGATGTCATCGTCGTAGCGCCTGCGGGTGAGGCCCAGCAGGCAGAGTTCGCGACTGCAGCGCAGGCCCACGTGCAGTTCCTCGTCGGCGGCCGGTCGCGGCAGGTTGTCGGCCATGCCCGCATCGGCCGCCGGGCACTGGGACGCCGGCACACCGTAAAAGCGCAGGCGGGCATCGGCCTCCAGCGCGGAGCGGCAGACCTCGGCCCGCAGCCACTCCACCGACAGCCCGGCGGGCAGCTCCGCCCGCGGGTCCACGTGGAAGTCCGACAGGCTGAGCTGGACCCGCTGCTCCCGTGGCCACACCAGCGCCAGCAACAGCATCACCAGCAGTACCGGGCCCAGCAGACCGGCCTGCACCTGGCGCTTGCCCAGCAAACGCAGCACATCGGCGGGGGTCAGCTCGGAAAAGCCCCGCCAGTCCTTGAGCTGGGAGCGACCATCACCACGAAAGGCCAGCGGAACGAGCGGCGGCAAGTCATGGTCCGACTCCCCCCGCTGCAGTGAGCGCACCCCGGCCAGCGGCAGGTGCTGCATCAACTGGGGTTCCGCCTGGGCCAGGCTGCGCAGAATCTGGCGCACGCGATGGGTGTTGTCGGGCCTGTTCGCCGGCTCCTTTTGCAGCAGGCGCTGGATCAGGTCGACCAGCCCGGGGGGTACCGGCATGCCATCGCCGAGGGTCGGCGGCAGGGCCGCGGGCTCGCCGTGCATGAGCTTGCGCAGATCGAATTGCCCCCGGGTAAAGAAGGGTTCGCTGCCACTGACCAGGCGGTAGAGCAGGCTGCCCAGGGCAAACAGGTCGGAGCGCACATCCAGCGGCTCGCCGCGAACCATCTCCGGGCACAGGGCGCTCTCGCTGGCTGGACCGTGACGGTTTTTCGCCCGCCCGGGCTGGCTGGCGATGCCGAAATCCGTCAGCAGGGCGCGGCCGCTGCGCGCCACCAGCACGTTGCTGGCCTTGAGATCGCCGTGCACGATCTGCTGCTGGCGCACCGAGGCCAGCGCGGCGGACACATCGATGCCGAGATTGAGAATGGCGTTCAGGGACAGCGGGCCGCGCTGCAACAGCTCTTCCAGATCGATGCCCGGCACATAGGTCATGACCATGGCCAGATACTGCCCGGCGCGGATCACGTCGTAGATTTTGACGACCCGGTCACTGTCGATGCCGGCGATGATCCGGGCCTCGTCCAGCACCCTGCGCCGCTCGGCGCGCTCCGGCGGCAGGTGATAGAGCTTCACCGCCACCCGGCGCTGCAAGCGCTCGTCATAGCCCAGAAAAACACTGCCCTGCCCGCCGCGCCGGATCAGGCGCAGGATACGGTAGCGGCCGATATAGGGGTCGCTCACCCTCTACCCGTGCGACTGCGCAGCCGCGCCCGCAGACTCCTTGCCGACACTTCCAGTACCGCAGCCGCGGCCTGCACATCGCCGCCGGCCATATCCAGTGCCCGCTGCATTTCTTTCTCGGGCACATCCACCGCCAGGCGAAACTCACCGCTATCGCTGAGCCGGCGGTAAACCGCCTGGCGCGAGACCGACAGCGCCCTGGCGGTGGCCGCCACCTCATAACCGCCGGCGACATGGGCGCGGCGAAACCGCTCGGCATCGATCGTTGCCATGGGCCTGGAATGGCTGTCGTCCACCCCACCGTGGGCGCTCCGCTGAACGGGTGGAGCCACCACGGCATCGTCAGCGATCGCACCAGCGTGCTCCTGCAGGCGCGTTTCCAGCATCTCCGGCAGGGTCAGTGCTGCCTCACTGGACACCAGCAACTGGCGCACGGCATTGAGCAGTTCGCGCACATTGCCCGACCAGGAATACCGGGCAAAGCGCTGGAACAGCTCGGCCCAGCGCGCGGTGTGCTCCGGTGCACCGCTGGCATCCGGCAGCAGATGCGGACAGTTGAGCGCCTCGGCCTCCACCTGCAGGAAATGCAGCAACAGCTCGCCGATATCCTCCCGATGCCGGCGCAGCGGTGGCACCTGAATTTCCAAACTGCCCAGCCGGTGGCGCAGGGCGGCACTGAACCCGCTGTCCCGACCATCGATGTCGGCATCGGTAGCGGCGATTACCCGCACATCAACGACCCGTTGAGCACCGCCCACTACCTGGATCTGGCGCTGCTGCAGGGCGCGCAGCAACTGAGGCTGGATATCCAGCGGCGTGGCGCCAATTTCATCGAGAAACAGCGTCCCCCTCTCGGCCTGCTGGAAATAGCCGCGGCTGGCGTTACCGGCACCGGTATAGGCGCCACGGGCACTGCCAAACAACAGAGCCGGTGCCAGGCCAATCGGAATGGCCGCCATGTTGACACTGACCAAGGGCGAGCGAGCGCGCCGACTGGCCGCGTGCAGGCTGCCGGCCACCTCCTCCTTGCCGGCGCCGGATTCACCGAGCACCAGCACGTTGAGATCGGTTCCCGCTGCCCGCAGCACCTGACGCCGCAGCTCGCACATGGCGGCGCTGCCACCGATCAGGTTCATGTCCTCCCCCCCGAGTGGGGCGGAACCCCGTTCCAGGCCGGCATGCAGCCACAGCACCACCGCGTGGCCGAGCTGCAAGACCATGCCCTGGACCAGGCTTTTCGCATCCAGCCGCCGGGGTTCACGCAGATCGCACCCCTGCAGGCGACAGCGACAAGCCCCGCGCTGGCGTACCAGCAGCAACTCGCCATTGTCAATCTCCAGTTGCAGGGCCCGGCGCGAAACATGAGCCTCGTTGAGCGGTCGTGCCGGTTGCGCTCCATTGCCAAATGCCGGCTGCAATCGTCCGAGATCAAGCACCGCGCGGGTATTGATAGAATGCTCCCAGTACTCGCCGATACGGGAGGTATCCGGATGAAAGAGAACCGTGACGCTAAGCACCTGCTCGCCATAGCCAGCCGCGAGACTGGCTATGACCGAAGGTAGCGTCACTTCCCTGTGAAGTTGCTCAGTCATGATTGCATGGGTATTTTTGGTGTTTTACCCAGTTTAGCACCGGACCCCGGCGCCGTCAGCGATCAGCCCCCACCCAGCGAACTCAGGTAACGGCCCCAGTCGAAGGCCGTCCCCGGGTCAGTCTTGCGGCCGGGGGCGATGTCACTGTGCCCGACGATGCGCTCCGGAGACAGGGTCGGAAAAGCGTTCAGCAGGACCAGGGTCAGCGCGCCCAGTTCGCGGTACTGGTGGCTGGTATAGGGTGTATCGTCGCTGCCCTCAAGCTCGATGCCAATGCTGAAGTCGTTGCAATTGTCCCGGCCCCGATACACCGACAGCCCGGCGTGCCAGGCACGCTGGTGCAGGTTGACGAACTGCAGCACCTGCCCGTCGCGCCGGACCAGCAGGTGGGAAGACACCATCAGCCCGCGAATGGCCTGAAAATAGGGGTGGGCATCCCAATCCAGACAATTGGTAAACAGGCGCTCCACTGCGTCGTTGCCGTACTCCCCCGGCGGCAGAGCGATATTGTGGATCACCAGCTGGTCGGGCGCGCAGCCCTCCGGCCGGGGACCAAAATTGGGGGAGGGAACCAGCCGTGCCGGCCGCAACCAGCCCTGTTCCACGCGATAGTTCATAGGTGTCACCTCTGCCGGCAGATCATACGGGAAAGTTCCGGTCGGTCTCAATGCACGAGACGCTGGGAAAGGATGCTCCTTAGGCAGGACTGACGCTCACCGCCGCAACTGCTAGAATCCCTTCCCGCCGTCCCTTCACCTTGCCAACCGCAGTGAGCCTGCCATGCCCCTGACCTCCGTCGCCCCCTCCGCCCCCCCTTCCGCGGAGCAGATTCGCCTGAATATCGAAGCTGCCCTGGCCGAGGACATCGGCAGCGGCGACATCACCGCCGCCCTGATTCCCGCCACCACCGCGGCCCGCGGCCGGGTGATCACCCGCGAGGACGGGGTCATCTGCGGCCGCCCCTGGGTGGACGCGGTGTTTCAGGCGGTGGACTGGGGCATCGATCTCAGCTGGCAGTGCGCAGAGGGCCAGTCGGTAGCGGCGGGCAGCACCCTGTTTACCTTCACCGGCCCCGCCCGCGCCCTGCTCACGGCAGAGCGCAGTGCGCTCAATTTCCTGCAACTGCTGAGCGGCACCGCCACCGCCTGCCGCCGCTACGCCGACCGGGTGGCAGATACCGGGGTGCGCCTGCTGGACACCCGCAAAACCATTCCCGGGCTGCGGCTGGCACAGAAGTACGCGGTCACCTGCGGCGGCTGCCACAACCACCGCATTGGCCTGTACGATGCCTTCCTGATCAAGGAGAACCACATCAACGCCTGCGGCGGCATCGCCGCGGCAGTCCAGGCGGCCCGGAACCTCGCTCCGGGCAAACCGGTGGAAGTGGAGGTGGAGACCCTGGACGAGCTGGCCCAGGCCCTGGCCGCCCGTGCCGATCGCATCATGCTGGACAACTTCAGCCTGCCGCAGATGCGCGAGGCGGTGGTGCTGGCCGCAGGGCGGGCGGAGCTGGAGGCCTCGGGCAATATCACCGATACGACCCTGCGTCCGGTGGCGGAAACCGGCGTCGACTATATCTCCATCGGCGCCCTGACCAAGGATTGCAAGGCGCTGGATCTCTCCATGCGATTGGATTAGAGCCTTTTACTCAAAGCCCCCAATACCATGCAGAAATACCGTCCTTGCATGACTGCCTGAGATTCAATCCCGACGACTATGGCTCAGCGTGCGAGACAGGGATGTCGAACGCGAGCGTACAGGGATGTATGCACTGCGTGTCCCGCCAGACCATGCCCGCTTCGGCGCCGGATGGACATGTGTTACCACTAACCAAGGCTAACCTTGCTCACCAGCACACCATTGTTATCAGCATAGATATAATCGCCGGGCGCTATTTGCACACCGCCTAAGTGCAGGGGCATATCGCGCTGGCCCTCGCCACGCTTGTCGGTCTTG
>JBKDZQ010000131.1:0-1501 GCA_047971325.1 Parahaliea sp. | reverse complement strand
GGCATCGTGGGGCACCGCCACCGGCTGCACCGCCAGCGCTCCGATCCGGAACGCTTCCTCGGGGAGGACCGTATGCACCTCGTGACAACCCTCGAGCCGTCCGCTGCCGAGGGTGCCGTGGGTCAGGTAGACGGGGATACGCAGGCGCCGCGACAGGGCGGCCACCCCGGCGCAGTGATCGCTGTGCTCATGGCTTACCAAAATGGCACTGATATCGGCGGGTGCCACTGCCAGCGCGGTCAGCCGCCGCAGGGTCTCGCGCAGAGAAAAGCCACAGTCCAACAGGACCGTGGTATCGCCAGCGGCCACCACAGTGGCATTGCCCCTGCTGCCGCTGCCCAGTGAAGCAAAGCGCATTCCGCTCCCGGTATCAGCTGATATTACCCTTGATGATGGACAGCATGGCCTGCTCCTGGCGCCGATCGTAGCCGGCGGCCTCACTCACAGGCAACAGGCGGATATTGACGGCGTTGCCACCCTGTTCGGTGGTATGCACTTCGAAGGACTGGCCCACCAGGGGATCTTCGTCGTCACCCCACAGCCAGTCGAACCAGCCCTTTTCCTCCTCGGCACCGGCGCCGCGGAAGGTCACGTAATAGGCGCCGGCGCTGCGGTCGCGGTCGGTGATTTCAAAACCGGAATCTTCCAGCGCCCTGGCCAGCGAGGCCCAGGCCCGGTTGAAGGGCAACCCTACGCTGATGTAGGTGTAACCTTCCGGCGCTTCCTGCAGGGAAATCTTGCCGCTGGCGCTCATCGACTGCTCGGCGATCATCGATACCGGCGCCGACTCGGAGCTGTTGGCGATGAACTGGGCCACGGCCTTGAGCATTTCCTTTTCCTGGTCGGCATTGTCGGACTGCGCCGGCCAGAAAGCATCGCCGCTGTCGTCACTGCGCCGATCCATCTGCAGCACGTGCAGTTCACTGGTGCCGCGCTGCACACCCTGCTCGATCCGGTAGCGGAAACGGGAGGGTACCGGCTGACCCTCGAGCGCCAGCCACTGGGTGTCCATGATGCCCCCGCGGGCTTCCAGATAGCCGACCTGGATACCGGCCGCCGCCAGGAAGCCGCGCACCTGGGGCCATAACTGCCCCGGTGGAATAGCCACCAGCGCCCAGCTCTCATCCCCCAGGGACTGGATACGCACGGTATCGCCGCCCGCTCCCGCCACCAGCGGCGTGGGGCGCGGCACCTCGAAACCGCCGGACATGACCAGTTCCTCACTGGTCTGTGGAATGGGGTAGATTTCCTCCATGCCCTGGCTCTGGCGGCCGGCGGGCAGTGCAATGACGGCAGCCTCCCGGGCATACTGGTAGTCCTCGGACTTGTCGCGGAACCAGCCGTCGTCGCCAAACAGGTAACCGCAACCGGCGCTGGACAGCAACACACTGCAAAGACCGGCTCGCGCCGCCAAGTGGAACACCTTGCTCATCTAGACTCCTGCTGTTTTGAGGGCAGCCAGCACCTGCGCGTGGTATCGCCCGTCGAGTTCCGTCAGGGG
>JBKDZQ010000130.1:0-3249 GCA_047971325.1 Parahaliea sp. | reverse complement strand
GATCAGCAGGCCGAAACACCCCGCCAAGCGCCGTAGCAACCCCTGACCGTCCCTGGTATAGGCCGCGTACAGGGCTGCGCCGTGACCGTTTTCCCGCGCCAGTTCCGCCAACACCGGGTCGTGCCAGTCGAAGTTGCCGCGGGCGACGATATGCAGCTTGTGGTCCGCGCTGCTGAAGAAAATGTCGGAACCACTGACGCTGCCAATGCCTTCGGAGGTGACTTGTTGCCAGTGGCTGTTGATCCCCCCGGAGATGCCCTCCAGAGAGCCATGCTCCGCAGCCAGAGCCGCCAGGAACCCGGCATTGAAGCCGGGCTTGGGCGTGGCGGCCAGGGGCTGGTCTGTTGCAATACCCATTTCTTCGTAGTCCCTTGCATCGCTAAGGTAAAAAAATTGGAAACCCCGTTAGTGTGGCCACTCGCCTGAGGAAACTCAAGTGATGTCACCGGGAACTGCGATCCAATCACTTACCGGAGGCTGCGATTGTCAAGCGAGGGCAAGAAAGGCTAGGCTGGAGTGCCCTGTTAATGGCGGATACGAACGACCGTGCTCGACGTTCACTTTCGATTTGCCTGTTTGCTCCTGCTTGCCGGCCTGTACCATGGGTCACCTGCAAGTAGCACCCCGGCCCTGCCCGGGGAAACCGCGGCAGCAAGCGCGCAGCCAGCGGCCGACAGTGAGCGGGTGCGCCACATCCGCGAATTGCTCGCGCAGTCCGGCGGCGGCGATACTGCCGGTTCCGCCGGTCCTGCAGCGTCGCAAGCCGTGCCCCGAACGCCCACCCCACCTTCGTTGCAGCAGCGCCTGGATGAGGCTCCCGCTGGTGCCACGCTGACACTGCCCCCGGGGGAATACCCCTACGGCCTGGTGATCCGCAAGCCACTCACGCTCAATATGGAGGGGGTTCATCTGCAGGGCGTGGCTTGGGGCAAGGGCATCCTGATTGTCGAGAAAGTGGACGGGCCGGTGGTGATCAACGATTTTCACGGCGATGGCATCGCCGCCCGGGCCACCAGCGGCAATCTGGCGGGAGTCCGTATTTCCGGCCCGGATTTTCACGTCACCCTGAATCGGGCGCACATTCGCGGCAGCGCGATGGGGGTGCTTAGCGACAATCGCGGCGGTACGCTGCGGGTGCGGGACAGCACGGTCGAGGATATCGGTGCCCAGAACAGTGGCCAGAATCTGTCGCATGTGATCTACGCGGGCATTATCGACCGGCTGGAAATTACGCGCTCGGATATCGGTGCATCCAATAACCAGGGGCACCTGGTGAAATCGCGCGCCCGGCAGACGCTCATTCGCCACAGCCGTGTGAGAGGGGGTGTCAGCCGGCACAGCCGGGTGATCGATATTCCCTGTGGCGGGGAACTCGAAGTGCTGGACTCCCACCTACAGCGCAGCCCGCGAGCGGACAACCTCGATCTGATCGGCATTGGGCTGGAAATCAGTGCCGGCTGCCGGGGCCGGGAGGGCAAGTCCTCGGTGATCATCGAGGATTCGATCCTCGAACTTGGCCCTACAGCCGGCGGCGAGCCAGGCCAGCAGCCGGTCTATCTGTTCCGCTGGGTTACGCCACAGGATCAACTGCGGGTCCGGAATACGACTTTTGTGCTCGCTGGCCATCCCCTGCGCTGGCAGATGTCGCTGGTCGGGCCGTCGATTACCGTGCCGGATCGAAGCAATCACTTTGTCGAGGCTGCGGACAAACCGCTTGAATAATCGACTCGGGGCTGGGGGCTATGTGAAAATTCACCTAAATGTAGATGCCGTGCGCTTGCGGCACCGCATGGCGGCAGTCGATGATGGTACTGGCATATCACCTCGCTGGATTGCGAACCTCCATCCCCCGCAAGTACGCACTGGGATTGAACCTGTTAGCGCCGGGAAACTATGAATACCGACTCTTCCGTAAACCCACAGACCCGAATCGTTTCCGGCACCATCTGGATGTTTGCCATGCGCTGGGCGATGCAGCTGATCGGCTTTGTCAGCACGATTATTCTTGCGCGCCTGATCGCGCCCCAGGATTTCGGCCTGATCGCCATGGCGATGATCGTGGTCGCCCTGCTGGACACCCTGTCTTCCACCAGCGTGGATCTGGCCATCATCCGGGAGCGGGACCCCGACAAGAAGCTCTACAACGCCGGCTGGACGCTGCAGCTGTTCCAGAACACGCTGGTGGCCCTGGCCATGGTTGCCCTGGCGCCCCTGGCGGTGGACTATTTCGATGAACCGCGCATCCGCCACATTCTCTACCTGCTGGCCGTTTCGCAGTTAGTCGCCGGCAGTAAAAATATCGGCATCCTGGATTTTCGCAAGGAACTGGATTTTGACCGGGAATTCCGCTTTTCGGTCTACGTGAAACTGTCCGGTTTCCTGGCCACGGTGGGACTGGCCTTCATTTTCAGGGATTACCGGGCCATCCTGTTCGGCACCATACTCAAGAGTGCGTCCGAGTGCTTCCTGAGCTATGCCATGAACGCCTACCGGCCGCGCCTCGCCATCGCCGGGATGGGCCGGATATGGAGCTTTTCCCAGTGGCTGCTGGTGTCCGCCGTCATCGGCGTCATCAATGGCAAGGCCAGCCAGTTTGTCATCGGTGGCAGCCTGGGCGCCACCGTTCTGGGGTTATATTATGTGGCGCTGGATTTCGGCACCCTGTTCATCAACGAAATTGTGATGCCGCTGCGGCGCGCGCTGTTTCCCAATCTTTCCCTGCTGCTGTACGACCCGGTATCGTTCAACCGGCATGCGCTCGCCGTGATCGGGGTGGTTGCGATCGCCTGCATGCCGATTGGCGTTGGGCTGCACTTGGTTGCCGGTGAAATGGTTGTCCTGTTGCTCGGTTCCCAGTGGCTGGAGGCTGCGCCGCTCCTGCGCTGGACAGCCTTTCTCGGCATTGTCTTTGGCTTTGGCCTCGCCCTGAACCTGATCCTGATGGTGCAGAAAAAAGTTCACCTGACGGTCCTCCGGCGGGCGCTGGAGTGCGCCATCCTGCTGCCCGCTCTGTATTGGGTCAGCCATCGGGGCGGTGATGCAATTGATATAGCAGCTGCTTCCCTTATGGTGTCACTGTCGCTGGGTCCTCTCACCGTCTGGGTGGTGGCCTGGGTACTGCGCATTCCCGTAGTGCACATCTTTCTCCTGCTGTGGCGGCCGCGGGTGGCGGGCCTGGCCCTGTTCGCCGCCACTTCCCTGCTGCTGTCGGGTTTGGTCCTGAACCCCTTTGTCTCGCTGCTGGTCAAT